>NZ_JAGHWR010000083.1:0-10068 GCF_017746155.1 Xanthomonas sp. D-36-1 | reverse complement strand
TGTTCAGACCTTCCTTAGGCGTACGCAGCAACGGGGTCGCTGTGCGACTGCTGCAGGCGGCGCTGCTTTTCGGCCATCAGCCGGCGCACATTGTGCAGCGATGCCAGCATCAGGAAGGCACCTTCCAGATAGCCGGCCTGATGCAACTGCTGCAGCGCGTGCGCATCCAGGGCGGCAAGCCGCTCGCGGTCGATGGCGAACAAGCCCTGCAACTGCGTGGCATGGCTGGCATCCAGCGCAACCTCCAGGCGCACCGGTTGAATCAGCCCAAGCGCGTCGAAGGCGGCCGCCATCGCCTGCCCTGCGTCCACGCCATCGCGGATGCCGCGCAACACGCCGATGATATGTTCCAGATACGGGCTGTGCCCGCCCTGCGGCAGGAACACCGCTTCGCCCTCGCTGCGGCTGATGCGCGGATGTTCCAGGTCGACATGGATCACCGGCTCCTGTACCAAGGCCCCATCGACGTGTTGCTCCTGGAAACCGATCAGGAACGGTCCCTTGGCAACGATGCCCGGCAGGTAGCTGGCATTCCAGCGCCCGTCCTGCAGAAACAGGTTTTCATCCTGCGCAAAGCCCAGCAGCGCCACCGGCTGGTAACCACTTCCGGCCGGATCCTTGCGGAAGAACAGCGGATACTCGCGCTGCAGCTCGGCATATTCGGTGACGAAGGCCGGCACCACGCCGATTGCATCGCCAAATTCCGCACCAAAGCGCAGGATCACGCGCAGGTCGTGATGGGCCACGTTGTTGAGCACTGCGTATCGGGTCATCTAAAACTCCAGCAGCCGTCCGTCGCGGAGGGCTGCAGTCATGAAGAAACTCGGTCGCACGCATTCCCCGCGCGCTTATCGATGCTGAGCATTGCCAAAAATGCGTGCGCCGGCAAGCCGCAGGGCAGCAACACGCTGCGCCGCGACGAAGGCCAGCGCATGACGCATGCGTTCGCACTGCAAGCCGACGGCCTCTCCATAGACGGAGCGGGCACGGCGGCACTACACGGCTGTAGAACGCACGCGAGCAACGGCGCAACAACCGGTTGCGGCCGCCATCACACGATGGCGGCCGCAGGATTTACGACGAACAACGCGTGGTAATTCAGAACGCGTACCGCACGCCCAGCGTGTAACGCGGCTGCTGGTCGATCAGGCGGATGATCTGTTTGTCCGAGCGGCCGTGCCAACGCACGTCCTCACCGGTCAGGTTGATCGCCTCGAAGCCCACCGACAGCTGCTTGTTGAAGGCGTAGCTGACGCTCAGGTCGAACTGCTGATACGGCTCGACGTAGTACGGGTTGCGGTTGGCATTGTCCTGGTTGGCAGCGATCAGGTATTCGTCACGCCAGTTCCAGGCCAGGCGTGCGCTCCAGCCATACTTTTCGTACATCAGCATGACGTTGGCGGTGTCGCTCAGGCCGAGCAATGCAAACTGATCGCGATCGATGACGGTGTTATCGAACGCCACATCTCCTTCCACGATGGTGTAGTTGGCGTAGATGCCGAAACCGGTGCTGCCGAAGAAGTACTGGCCGCCGAGTTCCCAGCCGTGGATGTTGGCCTTGTTCTGGTTGATCGGCCGCGACACATCGAACTGATACAGCGGGTCGGAGGCGTTGCCGGCGATATCGTAGGCATTCTCCAGCGCAAGGCTCTGCGCCGAACTGCCGTTGTAGGCGCTCAGCCCGCCGGTGGCAGCCGCATTGCGCAGCAGCGCCATGGCCGCAAACAGCGAGGTGTCGTTGGCCGAACATGCGCCTGCGACATCGTTGCCGGCCGCACCCACCTGGGCGGCGCAGGCCCCGCTTTGCAGGAACGCCAGCGCAGCCTGAGCATCCGGCCCGGAGGTGGGGTCGGTCAGTCCGTACAGCGATTCACGCGTAACGGTATTGCCGATGAAATTGCTCACGCGCTTGTTCCAGAACGTCGCTGACACATAGCTGGCATCGGCGAAATACCACTCCAGTGCCAGATCGAGGTTGTCCGATTCCAACGGATCGAGCGTGGGCGTCTGCGAGTCGCCGCCGGCGCGGTTGGACGGGTTGATCAGGATCGAGCCGTTGGGCGTGTTGGGCGTGGGCCCGGCGATGAGATTGTTGTACGGTGCGCGTGCGATGGTCTGGCCAAACGAGGCGCGGCCTTTCAGCGAATCGGTGAAATCGATGCTGAAGTCCATGTTGGGCAGGATGTAGTTATAGCTGGTCTTCTCGCTGAAAGGCTGCTGGTCGGTGGAACGGATCAACTGGAAGTCGTTGTTGGACAGCCACAGCAGCGCGGTGGGCGTGGCCACCTGCGAGGTGGACTCCACATCGGTGCGCTCGTAGCGCAGCCCCAGGCGCGTATTGGTGGTCATCCCGGCGATGGCGCCGGCAATTTCCAACTGTACGTAGGCCGCGCGGGTCTTTTCCTCCACCCGGTTGTCGGCGGTGTATTGCGGGTTGTAGCGCGTGGTTGCGCCGTACTGGCTTCCGCCCCACAGCGCCAGCTGATCTGCATCGCCACGCCATGCACTGGAGGCCGCGCCGCTGGGATTGAAATCCTTGAACATGCCGGTGATGCTCACCGGCTGCAGCAATGCGACCATGCCCGGCTCGTTGCCCGCATTGGCCACGCCCCAATCGCCCAGCGTCGAATTGGTCTCGCTGACGAGCCGATGCATGGTGGTGTTGGTGGAACTCACGCCGAACTGGAAGCGCCCGTCGTCGAAATCGAACTTTCCGTCCAGCCGTCCTTCCTTGGTTTCGGTCACCTGCTTCTGATAGAAAATACGCAGCACCTGCGAGCCGAGCTCGGCAGGGGTGAAAGCGGGATTGACCACGCCATTGGTGTTTGCCAGCGAATCGGCCGCAGTGGGGTACCAGGTGCGTGCGCCGATCGGCAAGGAATTGTTGAACCACAATTCCTGCCCCCATTGGCCACCGCAGTACGGCCCGTTGGTGCAGTTGTTGGTGCCGGCGAAACTGAAATAGGTCGCGCTGCCGCCGGTGGTCGGGTCGTTGGGCAAGCTCTGCGTCTTGGAATTGTGCGCATCGAAGCTCAACTGGAAGCGGTCGCTCACTTGCCAATCGGCATTGAAGCCCAGCGAGCCGAGCGTGTACTTCTGCTCGTTGCGCTGTTGTTCCATGCCGAAGTCCTTCGCGCCATTGGGAACATCGCGCAGATAGACCGGCGTGGCCACGGCCTGGCCGGTGTCGAAGGTCAGATCGGTAAAGCTGTTGGCGCGCTGCAGCCAGATGCCCTGTTCACCGCGCTCTTCGCGGATCTCGTTGGCCGAGTAGGTGTAATCCAGGGTCAGGGTCAGGCTGTCGGTCGGTGCGAACTGCATCACCGCCTGGCCATTCATGCGTTCGCGCTGGAAATCGGCGAACGCATAGCGCAGGTCGTTGGGCATGCCGTACAACTGGCCGATCGCCGGCGCGTTGGTCACCACCGCGTCCGGGCGCAGCGCCGGGTCGGTGCCGGTCCAGCGCTGGATATTCCAGGTATTTTCGGTGGCTTGGACAGAACCGCCATGGCGCTTCTGGTAGCTGGCACTCAGGCCGATACCGAAGGTCTTCTCCGGGTTGGTATAGCTGAAGATGCCCGACACTTCCGGGGTGAGCGAATCGCCGAAGGGCTCAGAGCGGTCGGACACCATCTTGGCGCCGGCATTGGCCACCACGCCATCGTGGTTGAACGGCTTGTCGGTCTGGATATTGATCGTCGCACCGATCCCGCCGCTGGGCGCCGTTGCGCGGCTGGTCTTGAACACTTCGATGCCGGTGATGGCTTCGGAAGCGAGCTGGGCGAAGTTGAACGCGCGCGTGCCGACATCCACGCCGCCGATCGGTGTCTGGCCGGGCGCGCCGAAGGCATCGGCACCGGGGATCAGGCGGCCGTTGAGGGTGACGGTGTTGAACTGCGGGCCGAAGCCGCGTGCGGTGACCTGCGCGCCTTCGCCATCGCGGCGTTCGATGGAAATACCGGTGATGCGTTGCAGTGATTCGGCCAGGTTGGTGTCCGGAAACTTGCCGATGTCTTCGGCGCTGATCGCATCCACCACGCCTGCGGCATCGCGCTTGATGCCCATCGATTGGTTGAGGCTGTTGCGGATACCGGTCACGTTGACGGCGTCCAAGGTGGTGGCGGAATCGCTGCTGGATTGCGGCGCCGGTGCAGGCGGCGGAGCGACATCCTGTGCAAAGGCGGGATTGATGACCAACAGGCCACCAACGAAGGTGAACATGGCCTTCGACTTGAAGCTGTTCAACGTACGACGCATCGATGTGTCCTCGGGAGTGGAGTCCAACCGCCAACGGCCGATATCGCGGCATGCGATACGGCGGAATCGTGGCCACTGCCCGACAGGTCGTGGCCAACGCTGCTGCAACTGCTGGAGCCACCAATCCAACGCCATGCATGGGTCTTGCAAGCGCAGCCGGCGCCTGGATCGGACATGCCCTGATGGCATTCCCCTCCTTTCACCGCGCCGCACGCGCCACGCAACAACCGCTTGACGTTGTGTCAGTTGCCCTCGATCTGTCCCCTAGCACGCAGGCTGACGATCGCCCCTTCGATCGTCGACCTGCGGTGTGCGCATGCACGTCTACCCGCCGCAGCAACGGCGCTGCTCTGCCAATGCTGCGTGTGTTGCAGGTTCTTTGCACGACGTGTCAGCCGGTGATAGCGCTAACATGCCGCGCAGCCTAGTCAGGGCATAAAGGGCTTGTCACCGTGCGTTGCAGCATAGTGATGGCTGTGCACTGTTACAGCCGATACCGCAGTCGCTTGAGCCCGCATACGGTTTTCAATGCCGGCGGGGCTGTAAGCGTTATCACGGCATTACGCAAAAACCGTCGGGTCGAATGGTGAAATTTGCATAATGAACGTGTCGCACTGGAGTCGGATGCGGCGACTGCGCAAACTTTGAATGACGACCAGCGCCGCGCGTCTAGATTGCGCATGTCGACGTCGGCGCTGCACCGGACACGGCAGCACGCTGCAGGCGCCTGCCGATTACACGTCGCCTGTGTATCAATGCAGCAACAAGCATCGCGCATGAACAAGACAATGCGCGCTTCGCAATCGATTGCGCTGATCTGGGCGACTGATATACGCCGTCAGTCGTCGTCGGGCGAACCATCGTCATCGCACGGGAACCGCGGCGTCTGTGTGCTACCGAACGATGCCACGCAACTGCTGCGCTCGTCGGGTTGTCAACGCAGGCGATTATGTCCGTTCCCGTCGGCGGTTGCCGCACGCAGCCACCGACGCGACCGCGCTGCGGCCACGTCGGCACCCACGCCTCGCGCAATGCTCAGCCGGTCACGTCCACGCGCGCGTCGCTGCGGTCGGCATCTGGCAGCACATGGTCGGGGTCCAAGGTGACGTGCAGCACCTTCTGGGTGGTCGGCAGCGTCAGCGTGGGCGTGGTGGTCTGCAGCCAGGTTTCCACCGGCACGCGCCGGTCCAGGTGGCTGCCATCGGCCAGGTCCGCACGCACGGTTACCGGCATCACCAGCTTCTGCCGGCTGCGCAATGTGACGTGCACGCCCTTGGCAGGATCGTGGTCGACGTAATGCGCTTCGGTGATGCCCATGTCCAGCTGCCAGTTGTTGAGATACCAGCCGCGCCACCACCAGGACAGATCTTCGCCACTTTCGCTTTCCATCAGCCGAAAAAAGTCCGACGGCGTGGGATGCTTGTAAGCCCAGGTGGCGATGTATTTGCGAAACGCAGGATCGAAGCGTGCCGGACCCAGGATCTGCTCGCGCAACAGCACCAGCCCCAACGCGCCCTTGAAGTAGGTCAGCGGATGGCGATAGGTCTCGCTGGTGGAATCGGCGTTGTCCATCAGCGTGGGCGCATGGGTGTCGGCCAGTAGCGGCAGGATTTCGTCGACCGGGTTGCCGCCTTTGGGCGCGTATTCCGAATCGCGCTTGGGCGCATATTCCCCCTTGTTGAACGCATCCGATGCATACACGTCGATGAAGGTGTTGAAGCCTTCATCCATGAACGCATGCCGGCGCTCGTTGGAGCCGACAATCATCGGGAACCAGGTGTGGCCGATTTCGTGTGCGGTGATCCAGAACAAGTCCTTGCCGCCGTCTTCGAAACCATCGAAGACGATGCCGGGATATTCCATGCCGGCTCCATAACCACCCAGGTTGATCGCGGCTGGCCACGGGTACGGATACCACTGCGAAAAATGCTCGATGGCGCCTTTGACGTATTCGGTCGAGCGGTTCCACTTGTCTGCGCCCACACCTTCCACCGGGTACACCGACATCGCAAGCGCGTGCTTGCCGCCCGGCAGATTGATGCGCGCCGCGTCCCAGACGAACGCCGGCGATGCGGCAAATGCGACATCGCGGGTGTGGTCCATGTGGAAGCGCCAGGTCTGCGTGCCCTTGCCCGCCGGCTTGGCCGCACGTGCGGTTACCTCGGCAGGCGTGCGGATCAACACGGTGCGGTCGCTTCCGCTGGCTTGCTCCAGGCGTTGCTGTTCGGTGCGGCTGAGTACGTCCTGGGGATTGGTCAGCGCACCGGAGCCGGCGACCAGAAAGCCCTCCGGCACGGTCACTGCGTAGTCGAAATTGCCGTACTCCAGGTAGAACTCCGATCCCAGGTAGGGTTGCGTGTCCCAGCCACGCAGATCGTCGTACACCGCCATGCGCGGGTACCACTGCGCAATCTCGTAGATCTCGCCTTGCTTGCTGGCACTCACTGCGGTGCGCCCGCCCCAGGTGCCGGGGATCGTGTAGCGATAGCGAATATGCACGGTGAGCGCCTTGCCCTGCCCGGCCAGCGGTTGCGGCAGATCCACCCGCATGCGGGTGTCGTCGACGATGAAGTGCGCTGACTGGCGGCGCCCGCCTTGATCGATCTCGACGCTGGCGATCTGCATGCCATCGGTGAACTCTTTGCGCCTGAGCGGCCGGCTGGCGGCAGCGCGCGCGTCGGCGCGGTAGATGTTCTGGTCCAGTTGCAGCCACAGCACGTCCAGCGTGTCGGGGCTGTGGTTGGTGTAGGTGATGGCGGCCTCGCCGCTGAGGGAATGCGTTGCCGGGTCGATGCTGGCGCTGAGGTCGTAGTCGGCGCGGTTTTGCCAGAACGCCGGGCCAGGTACACCGCTGCCGCTGCGATAGGCATTGGGAGCGTCGGGCAATTGCAGGGGCGCGAACAAGGCCAGCGGATCGAACACGCTGGCCGGAGCAGGCGTGGCGGCCGTGGCGGCGCTGGCGGGCGCGGCAGCGGCAAGCGCCGGCGCAGTGACGCAGGCCAGAGACAATGCAACGGTGAGTGATCGGCGCACGGTGGGGGTCATGCGAAATCCTGCGGCGGAGGGGATTCCCATCCTACGGCGCAGAGTGTCGCGCGCGGCAATGCCATTTGTCCCGGTTGCGGCTGCCTGAGGTTTCGGACAGGCCCGCCGACGGATGCTCTGGTGGAGCGCCAGCCACGCATCACAGGCGCAGATCGTCTCCGCGCGGTCCACCGACCCCGGGCATGGCCCGCTGCGATGGACCAGATGGCCAAGCCGACTTACTCCGCCATCAAACCACCCAACCGCAATGCTCCCTCACCGCTGTGGCCCATGGCATCGTCCGGATTGCTCAGGCGGCAGCGACGCAGCGACAGGCAGCCGCAGCCGATGCAGTCGGTGAGCTGGTCGCGCAGGGCCTGCAGTTCGTTGATGCGCGCGTCCAGCTGGCCCCGCCAGCGCGCCGACATGCGCGCCCACTCCGCACGCGTCGGCGTGCGTTGATCCGGCAACACGGAGAAGGCATCGAGCACCTGCTGCAGCGGCACGCCCAATCGCTGCGCCACGCGAATCACCGCGATCCGCCGGAGCACATCGCGCGCATAACGGCGCTGGTTGCCGGCGGTGCGCAGGCTGCTGATCAAGCCTCTGCGCTCGTAGAAGTGCAGCGCCGACACCGCCACACCACTGCGCTTGGCGACCTCGCCCACGGACAGCTCACGTTGCATTGCCTTGACCTCAACTTAGGTTGAGGCAGGATGCTGCGCGGCCATCGCCGGTGCAAGCACCGGTCGCGCCTCTACACACGTTTCGTCCCTGGATGTTCGATGCCCACCGAGAGACCGATCACTGCCGCAGCGCTGCCAATCGAAACACAGACCACCTCCATCCTGGCCGCGCCTTATCGCGCGGCGACGCTGGGCATGGTGGCGCTGGTGTCACTCAATGCATTCGAGTCGCTGGCGGTTGCCGCCGCCATGCCGACGGTGGCGCGCGAGTTGAACGGGCTGCCGCTGTATGCGTTGGCGTTCGGCGGCGCGCTGGCCACCAGCGTGATGGGGATGACGGCGGCCGGGCGCTGGAGCGACCGTCGCGGTCCTGGCGGTGCGTTGGCTGCCGGCCTGTTGTGCTTTGTGGTCGGCCTGCTGGTCGCCGGCCTGGCACCGAGCATGCCGATGTTGATCGTCGGACGCCTGCTGCAGGGGCTGGGGGCCGGCGCCTATTCGGTGGCCTTGTACGTCATCGTCGGGCGGCTGTACCCCGAGGTCTTGCGCCCGCGCGTGTTTGCCGCGTTTTCGGGCGGCTGGGTGGTGCCATCGTTGATCGGGCCGGGCATCAGCGGATTGATCGTGCAACACCTGGGCTGGCGTTGGGTATTTTTGTCGGTGCCACTGCTGGCGATTCCGGCTGGATTACTGCTGTGGCCAGCGCTGCGCGGGCAGACCTGGACACGCGACAGTTCCGACGCGCCAACCGCTTCGATGGGCTGGGCTGTCGGAGCGGCGGTGGGCGTGCTTGGCGTGTATCTGGGCGGGCAACTGCATGGCATGCTGGCGCCGGGCGCCATGCTGCCGGCCTTGTTGCTCTCTGCGTATTGCGCCTGGCGCCTGCTGCCGGCTGGCACGTTGCGGCTTGCGCGCGGATTGCCCAGCGTGATCGCGCTGCGCGGCATTGCTGCGGCCGCCTTCTTCGGCTTTGAAGCCTTTTTGCCGCTGCTGCTGTCGCGCGAACGCGGACTTTCGCCGCTGCTGGCCGGCGTGGCACTGAGCGTGGGTGCGTTGGGCTGGTTTGGTGGCTCGTGGTACCAGGGCCACAGCCGCGCCGGTTGGTCGCGCCCTCGCCTGCTCAAGAGCGGCGCGCTGTTGATGACCCTGGGCATTGCGATCAGCTCAGGTGCGGTGTGGCCGGCGATTCCTGCGACGTTGGCAATTGCCGGCTGGGCGCTGACCGGCCTGGGCATGGGCCTGCTGTATCCCAGCCTGTCGGTGGTGCTGCTGTCGCTGTCGCCACCGGCGCAGCAAGGCGCCAACAGCTCCGCCTTGCAACTGAGCGAAGCCATCGCGGTGGCGGCCACGTTGGCGCTCGCGGGCGCATTGTTCGCTGCGCTGCTGACATCGGCCACGCGCGCCGCCTACCTGAGCGTGTTCGTGTTGGCGTGGTTGCTGGCGGTGGCGAGCTTTCTTGTGGCGCGGCGGGTGTGACTTCGTCCGCGTGAACGCGGGCATCGACGTGACACCGCACCGCGACTGCCGAGGCGACGTGGCTGGTCGATGGCAGCACGCGAATGACATGCATGGCTTAGCGGGTCGGAACGACCGACGTGATCTCCAGGTTCACCGCATGTCGGGCATCGCTCGATGCCGGCCTGACTATCGCAACGACGCCAGCGCCGACCACTTTGCCGATCCTGCCGGGATCGCAGTGATTGCGAAGGACGAAAGCCTCTCGCAACCGGCTGGTCATTTTTTCGCCACCCATCTTGACAGCGTTGCAGGCCGGGGCCTGCGCACACTTGTCCACAGCCTTGTGCAACTTCCATCCACAGGGGGTGTGGAAAAGATGCGTCGCCTTGCATGCGCCTGAGGCCTTGCGCCCCGCTGGCGCATGTGTCAGGCGCGACAAGCGGGGCCAGCGCAGTGGCATTGCCGCTGCCGACAACGCGCTGGCCAGTCCCAGACCCGCTTCTAGGGAAGGTCTGAACAACGAGACCTGACAGGGCGGAAGGTGGCGTCGTTCCGAAGAGTGGCTTTTGGAACTTCGGAATTTCGCCATTTCTGGCGCTTTCCGCGGGAATTTCCCGGTTCACAGACGCACGCTCCCCATCGCCGG
>NZ_JAGHWR010000082.1:0-5255 GCF_017746155.1 Xanthomonas sp. D-36-1 | reverse complement strand
GTTGATCAGACCTTCCTTAAGGGCTGCTAACGGCCAAAAGCGGACTTAACGTGAACCATTCTATGCCAGCAATTTTGGGACTGAGGAGCTCTTAACCTTTGCAGATAGGCGCGCCTACGACCGCTCAGCTGCGGCCGGATTAGCAGGGAGAGGTCTAACGAGCGGAAGTCTTGATTCACAGTAAAGGGCAGGGATCGCGCTTCGGAGTCACAATTGTGGTCCGACGTATCGCCCGAGTCACGCCCACCCGCAGTACTAAAAGATCCTGGGCGCAGATTTTTGGATCCTGCGGGGCTTTGGCAACGCGCTGGTAAAGGCCATCGTAGATGATGACCTCATCGAACTCCTTCCCTTTAGACTTATGTATCGTCATCAGATGGATGCCACGCCAGTCCTTCTGAGCTGCAGCGAAATGCTCCTGCATCAAGGCACTTCGGACTGCCTCTTCAGCCCCCATGTACTCTCCCTGGGCGCGCCACAACGCACCCAAATTGGTTCGCAATACTGAGCCTCGGTGCAGCAGTCGTAGGTAGCGAGCATCTGTTGCTACTTGCTTCAAGGCTTCCGCAGTGGACGATGCCAACAGGCCGCGCAGGTGTAACCAGTCTTCCGCAGGGTCGCCCGTTAATTGCAGTTGCCGCCGCAATTCTGAGATGCGCTGAACTTCGCTGACAATCAACAGGCGCTTGGAGCCGCGGATCTTTCCCGAGGAGATGAACCCGCTAAGCGCACCCGCCAGGTCAAGCTCGGTCTGTGGGGTAGGCCTGCCCCCGCGCCGCCCGCGAATGTGTGAGTGAAGTGCGCCGAGCATGCGGCTCGCCACATCGCCAGCGGTACCTCCCGCCAGTAACGTGGCGATAACGCCAGCGGCTAGAGCCGGCGGTTCAGCATCCATTGCGACGTCGTGATTTAGTGCTGGTAGACCATCAGCTGCAGAAGAAAGGTAGTCAGAAAACTCGAGCATCAGCCGCCTGGATGGCACCAGGATCGCGATCGATTTGTCAGGTACTTTTTTGAGGCGATCCAACGCCGAGAACACCGCGGCCTTGGCGGTGAAGTGCAGGCTCTTGCCATACATGAAGTCGTAACGCGTGATTTTGACCTGCTGGTAGACTTTGCCCTTGTTTGCGCCAGTGAGCAGGTCATTTCCATAGGACGTGATATCGGTACCGCTGCTGCGATGATTTTCACCCGCGAAATCGAAATGGGCGGCGCCGAAGTTCTCCAGAAAGTCTCCCACCCGCCTGGGATCAGCACCTCGAAACTCATAGATCCGCTGTTCGGGGTCGGCCAGTGCAATGAGGCGACTGCGCTTTCCAAGCTGCTGGATCAGCGCCCATTCATCACTATTTGTATCCTGAAACTCGTCGAGGATGATGATGGGATAGGTGTCGGAGAAGATGGCGCTTAACCGATCACTGCGGGTCAGCAGTTCGCTGGCCAAGCTTGCGAACAAGTCGAAATGCAGGCGGCCCTCCTGTTCGAAAAGGCGTCGCTTCTCATTTTCGTGCTGGGCCTTATCGATATCTGCCAAATGCGCTGCTGCTTCGGGCGGTGGCAGAAGCTGCAGGTTCGGTCTGCCATTCAATAGATAGGCATGGCTTCGGAGAATGCTCCATGCGAAACCGTGGTACGTGCTGACCTCTAGTTGCTTCAGATCCTCGCGCGAGATCAGCTCAGAAGCCTTTTCGATGACGCGCGCTACGGTCGGTCTGGCGAAGCTCAAGAAGAGGACCTTCTGGCCTGGCTTGAGTATTCCTGAGCGAATCTCATTGCGAGCTTTGACCAGCGCGACGTGTGTTTTGCCGGCACCAGGGCCACCTAGCGCCAGGGCGTGCCTGGCGCACTCCAGAAAGTCGCGCTTCTGATCGCTCCACACTTTCGTCATGCCAGAGGCTGGGGCGGCGACGGTTGGAACTTCCCATAGGCGGGTGCCAATGGCGGCGACTCGGCTGCCGCCCCTGGGAGAGGGGGCACGCCGGCTAGCTGGGGAGGTAGTGGAGGCAGCGCAGGCAGCGGAGGTGGCTCAATGACGTTCTTGATGGCTGCCAGCGTGGTTCTCACGTATTCAGGCATGTCACTGGCGGTTGGGCAGGAGGCGAGCAAGTCGCCGGCGTCGCCACCACCCTTGGCCCAGCTGAAATAGCTCGACAGAGCCGCCTGCAGATCGGCCAACGGCGTTGCGGGCGTTGGCGTCCATGCCGCGAGATGCTGCGGCCAATCGCCGCCAGCAACTACAACAGCAGCATAGCTGCGGAGTGCGACCTCAGACACGCCATACAACACAAGGTTTTCGAAGCCCTTATTCGCGGACTCATAGGCATGATCGACCGAGGCAGTGATGGTTGCGAGCGCCTCATGTGATTGCTTGTCGAACACCGCGAACACGATCTTGCCGAGAGACCGGAAAAATGCACCCAGAGGAGCGACATTGGTCTCGCCGCGAGCATCGACGATAGCCACTCCAAGGTTTTCGAGAGATTTGAAACGCGTGGGATCCAGCTCGGCAAGCCGGCGGGCGGCGGCAGGCAATGCGTCGAACTCCGTACGGCCCTCAAGCACAAGTACGTAGCGGGCAAGTAGAGCTTCGCAGAACCGGGCTTTAAACTCTGTGCGATAAGCCTTGGGCTTGACTGCTGGTGGGTATGTTGCAGGAACTCCGGTCATAACACCGGCCGTGCGCTTGAGAACCACCACCTGGACAGGATCGAACTCCTCCAGCACGTAGGGTGAGTGGGAGGTGAAGATGGCCTGTGCCGACTTCTGGCGTAGCGAATTGATAATTCGTTTCTGGGTGTGTGGCGGAAGCGCGATCTCTGGCTCTTCCATCGCGAAGATCACGCTTTGCTTGAGTTCGGCGATGATAGACAGCAGAGCCAATACCAGCGTGTTAATCGTGCCAGTGCCTTGGTGCTGATATGGGGCGGAATAGACGGAGCCGTCCGGCCTTTTCGCGCCAGTGCCCATGAAGACAGTCAGGGTTCGACGGAGCATGTCGCGGGTGAGGTCCGAAACCCGCATGTGGGGTTGCTCTGCCCAGTCGGATGGTACGTAGTGCCGTACTGCATCCTGGACTGCGACAAGTAACTCGCCGATATCCTCGGTCTCTCCAACTGGCAATGCCCTCAGTTGGTCGAGCAAGTCTTCCCACATTGTCAGTCGTGTCTCCTTCAGCCGAAGGATTACGTCCAACAAAGAGCCTCGCTCTAGGCTGAGTGCGCGGGCGCCGGTACGTAGGGTGCGAAGATAAAGAAAACCGCACTTTCGTTTGTCGGGCGCAGAGAACCGCAGGTAGGAGCCATCCGGCATTTCGGGAGTGGCGTAAAAGGTATCCCCAGCGAAGTCGTCCTCTTCTACGTCATACCAGCCGTTGAAAAAGACGCGTATTGCTGCGCCAACATGGGGCGCGTCTGTTCCCTCTGGGGGAGCCCCTACAAGCAATGTCTTGGCCTGTGAATCCCACCACTCGATATGGTCGCGGAAATGCCGCAGCTGCTCATCGGAGAGTCCAGCGACAACAACCTCGATCTGGATCGGGACGACCTCGTTCTTGGCCGGATCTACATACGTACCTGCATAGAAATCGTGCTCATCAATTACAGGACGGCGACTCAGGCGCTCCGGGCCAAGTACCAGATCCACCGCCTCCAGCAATGTGGACTTGCCGGCGTTGTTGTCACCAATAAAAGCAGTGTGTCCATTGAGATGGACCTCACCGTAGGCGATGCCTCTGAAGTTCCGGACGCGAACACGCACAAGATGCACTTCGACCCTCCTTGACTAGCGGAAACCAATCTACTGATCCTAGTACCTCATGGTAGGTGCGATTCGACTGTATCGCCACTTGAGAGCTCCTTCGGGTCTATTCGCGTACCGCGCGCGCAACCAAGGGCCACTACTAGCCGATTTCTGCCGGTCAGGGTCGGCCAGCGGACTGGTCAAATCCGATGCTAACTACTGGTCAAGTCCATGTAATTACTCACAGTAATGCGAAAAAGTCCCATCCCGCTCTGCTGCTATGAAAGCCCATTACTCGTGGGCCCGAATATCCTGAATCGGTAGCAGATCCATCACATCACAGAACAATTGCCGATGTTTCCAATCATTCCTGTCGCCAATCACATAGAGGCGCCGCTTGGCACGCGTCGCCGCCACGTTCAGCAGGTTTGGTTCCGAAACAGCCCAGTTGCGGGCGCCAGATCCTGCCGTGTTACCGCCCAATACGACAATGACGACCGATGCCTCTTTGCCTTGCATTGTGTGGATGGTGCCGGACACCATCTTGTCTCGGAGCATGCGCTTGAGGTTCTGCTGCACAGCCTTGAAAGGGGTGATGACCGAAATATCTTTCGCCTCTACGCCGTCGCTATGCAACCGCTTGAGCAGGTCTCGTAAGACTTGGCCTTCTGCAGGCACCCAATTTCCTTCGGATGTGCCACTGATATGTATCCACCCTGTTGGCAGACTGGCGCGGGTCTCTTTGTCGCCGCGCGGCGTGATCGTTCCATACACCATCGCTCCGTCGTAGGCGATACGGTTGGCCAATGCGTGCATGGGCTTGTCGCAGCGGCGATGCACGACAAGTGGCAATCCTACCCACATCTTGCTGTCGGCAGGCCCAGCCATGCGCCCCCAAGGAGTGGCTTCGTCAGCCAGTACCTGTGCAGATTTTTGGTTGGGAATCCAGTGCGCATCAACACCGTAACGCGCACGCATGTGCTCCAGCACCGCATCGGATACGGTGACGATGGGCTTGAGTTGCAGTGGGTCTCCCACCAGCAACGCACGTCGGGACCGCCACAGCGCGCCGACTGCTTGTTGCGGAGCGGCCTGACCTGCCTCATCCACGAGTAACCAGCCAATCTCACTGGCACCCAGCGAGCCAAACGAACGGGCGAACGATGCGAAGGTGCTGCTCAGCACCGGAACGACCATGAACAGAGATGCCCACGCCGAACGGATTGCATCGCGCGACAATCCTTGGAAGCGCGAGCCTGTCAACAGGCCATTGATCATGAACAAATTGGAGCGCAGTCTTAAAGCCTCAAGCTCGAAGAACGTCTGATGGAGCTTCAGTGCCTGGATTAAAACCCGCGCCCGTGCCTTTCGCCAGCCTTCAATGCGCCAGGGCTCGGCCAGTTCAATGACATCCCCACGCCCGATAGCATTGTCTTCCAACCAAGCGAGCAGATGGTCAGCCTGATGAGTGGTTGCGAGCTCCCAAGCATCGCTCTTAAGGATGGTCTGATCAATGC
>NZ_JAGHWR010000081.1:0-12302 GCF_017746155.1 Xanthomonas sp. D-36-1 | reverse complement strand
CGGCGGCATCACGCCTGCCATGAAGTTGGCGATGGCCGCTTAGCTCCACTTCTGGCGACCGCTAAAAGTGGGGGGATTACCCCTCCAAGCGCATCGAGGCATTGCTGCTGATGCTCCAGGCCTCGATGTGTAGCAAATCTGCATCGTGGCATCGCCCGTGTGCATCGGCCCGCTGCAGTCCAGTGCATTGATCCGTGCCTATCCATTATGGGTTATTTTTAACTCATTGAAACAATGCTGACCAGGCCTCGGCAGCGTTGATGCCAGCAGGGCCTTAGCTGCCTCCAGTCTTAGGAGTCAGGAGGTCTGGTTGCGGCCAGCGTGCTTGAGCCGATAGGCCGGGTAAAGGCGCAAAAGGGGAGCGCCCACATCCGATTGATGCTCGCTAGTGATCGGCGGAAATGGTGTAACCCAAGGGCAGAAGGGTAGAAGGGTAGAAGGGCGACGCTAAGGGAATGGTGCCCAAGGGAAATGGGGCTACCTGGAAAAGGAAAAAGGCCATCCCTGCCCTGCATCATCACTGGGAGTGGGCATGCTCAGATTGTTTCAACGAAAGGCCGCCGTTCTGCCACCTGTTGCGGCAGTGACCGAGAGTGCGCTAGGCAAAGGGCTGTTGCACCCCAAGTCGGCTGCGGAACTACTGGCCACACCTCGACGCCAGAAGCTTCTGGAACATATCTGGCAGCGTACCTCTCTATCCCGCAAGCAGTTTCACTCGCTCTATCGAGTCCCGCTTGAGCGCTATGCGGATCTTGTGCAGCAATTCCCAGCGTCTGAAAGCCATCACCACGCGTACCTAGGAGGCATGCTGGATCATGGCCTTGAAATTGTCGCGTTCGCGTTGAAGTTGCGACAGTCGCACCTGCTCCCCGCAGGAGCTTCGCCTGAGGACCAAGCGGCGCAAGCGGAGGCTTGGACTGCAGCTGTTGCTTATGCCGCACTGCTACACGACATCGGCAAGATCGCTGTCGATCTGCATGTAGAGCTGCAGGGGGGGAGGATCTGGCACCCCTGGCATGGACCACTGAACCAGCCTTATCGTTTTCGCCATCGCGAGGGTCGCGAATATCGCTTGCATGGGGCTGCGACTGGATTGCTCTACACCCGGATACTCGATAGCGCCGCGCTTGACTGGCTCAGCGGCTATCCAGCCCTATGGTCCCAGTTGCTTTACGTGCTGTCTGGCCAATATGAGCATGCTGACATGCTTGGCGAATTGGTGGTCCAGGCCGATCGCGCCTCGGTTGCGCAGGAGCTTGGTGGAGATCCGGCGAAGGTGATGGCCGCACCAAAGCACGCATTGCAACGCAAGCTGCTTGAGGGGCTGCGCTACCTGCTAAAAGAGCAGCTGAAGCTGAACCAGCCAGAGGCATCAGATGGCTGGCTCACGGAGGATGCGCTATGGCTGGTGAGCAAGACTGTTTCGGACAAGTTGCGTGCCCACCTGTTATCGCAAGGCATAGACGGCATCCCAGCGAGCAATTCGGCTGTGTTCAACGTTCTTCAAGAGCACAGCATGCTCCAGCCCGCACCGGACGGCAAAGCGATCTGGCGTGCAACGGTGACCAGCTCAAGCGGCTGGTCACATGCCTTTACGTTACTGCGGCTCTCGCCCGCACTGATCTGGGAGGCTGGTGAGCGGCCGGCCGCCTACGCGGGGACGGTGCTTGTTGAAGCAGGCCAAGGTGCCGAGGCAACCGGCGAGAGTGCGCCGGACTTGCTTGACTCGGCCGTGCAGGACACCCCCGATGATCGAGCCAATCCGCCGTTGGAATCGAAGCCTTCTTTGAGCACACAACCCGTAGCGAAAAACGCGCCGGACATGATGGATGAACTGCTGGCAATGATTGGGGCACCAGATCAGCCGAAGACGGATGACCAAGAAAACTCATCGTTTCAGCCAACCCCTGAAGCTCCCGGAAAGCCACACCAGGGGAGCGAGTTCGTCCCAGCGGAAGAAAATCCACTATCGACTAGCGCCTACCCATCCAGGGATGAATCGAATGGCACCTCAACTCAAATGTCAGCCGATCATTTCGTGACATGGCTGCAGCAGGCGATTGCATCGCGCCGACTCGTAATCAACGACGCTAAGGCGCTGGTGCATATCGTGGCGGATGCCGTCTATCTGGTAAGCCCAGGTGTGTTTCAGCGCTATGCGCAAGAACATCCTCAAATCGCTGACTATGCCAAGCGTGAAGAGATGGCAGATTGGCAGTGGGCGCAAAAAAGATTTGAGAAATTGCATCTACACCGTAAGCAAGCCAATGGTCTGAACATTTGGACTTGCGAAGTAACCGGACCTCGCAAATCGCGCCGGCTCCACGGCTACCTGCTTGAACGTTGGCAGGGTGTATTCGGGGAGCTTCCGCCAAACAACCCATACCTGACGCTCCGGCTCCGGGAAGGAAACTCACAACCGTCAATCCACACGGACGCATCCACTTCACTTGATGCCTGAATGTGTACCCCTCATTGGTTTGCTTGAGTGTGAGCCAGTAGCGTTCACGTCTATCTCCGAGCCACGCCTATGAATGTCAAACCGGATGTCGAAGTGTGAGCCTATTGAGGTGCCTACTGGGAGTGATCAATAAGCTTCGAAAATAGGCTCCGAGCATGCTTCATAAATAATCTTGCACTCTACTCCCGGCGTAGTTCTATTGTCAGCTTTGCACCTTTCTAAAGCGACATTACTTGCTTCAACAGTTGTCCCAGCACCCACAAAACGTGAAAAGCCAGTCGAAAATGGCTTCCCGTTAACTTTTGGCTCAGCTATAACAGCACATTGATTTTCATAAGCAAGCCCGACCTTGCAGTTTTTTTCGCCATGGGAGGCGCAACGATTGAGTGCGTCCTTTTCAGCCTCAGATTTCGAGAGTTTGCCAGTAGTTACTCCGTAGCTAAAAATAGAGTCGACAGACCCCATTGCTATAGCTCCCCAGGTTTTGATCCATTTTCCTAGCGGACGAGGTGCAGGTGTCGTCTGTTCTGAGTTTCCTTGGGGAATCGGAGCGCATGCGATAGCTCCCTGCCCACCAATTTGATACTGCCCTGGCGGACAGCCTTGAGCCCAGGCAGTAATAGGAAGATATAAAATTGGAAAAACCAAAAGAACACAAAGCCTCATAGATGCATGACCTAAATATAATTAATTCATCTGAAGTACATCGGCTTCTTTAACACACCGACCTCGGTCTCGTCCAGACCGTAATATGGTTACTGATCAAGTGATCGTGGTTACCAATTCATGCCATGGCTCATGAGCTTGAAGCCGATTAAGGCACACGCGGCCAGCCTATTCCAGGCCTGACGTAATTGTGCTCTATGAACTATTTTTTACAGCACCCGCGCCGGCGGGGTCATGTCCGGCTGGGCGCGTTGCGCGTCTAGAGCCTGCGATTGGCGGATGCTCTCCTGCAACGGAGGCACTCCCTCTGACAAGTCCACCTTGACTCGGAAGCCCGGGGTTTGACCGGCGATCCACACAGCGTCCTGATGCGCGGTCACGCTTTGCAGCTGATCGACACTCAGAATACCCACACGCTTGGCTTCGACCGTGGCATGCATGGCCTCGGCCGGAGAGGTGCCGGCAGGGAGTTTGCTGTGGATGGCCTGATAAAGCGGATCGTTGGGAACCGATGCGGATAGAGGCTCACCGAACCGACCACGCGGCGCTGCCGGTGCATCCACTTCGCTGCCGGATGAGCCCATAGGCATCCTCCAGCCGGGCGCGACATACGTCGGGGCGTTTTCGCTTTGCATGTGCTGCTGCACCTCTTGCCAGCGTGCCGCCGCCATCTCTGTCGTTCCGGCGCCGGTTTCTAGGGGCCCACGTAAACGGTCGATGGCATCGACGGCCATGCCATAACCACCGCGTGCCCCAAGCGTTAAGCCACCACGCAACACCTCTACGTCATCGCGGTATTTGTCGATCATCGGCGCGTATTGACGGGCTAACTGCTGCGCCTTGGGGTCTTCCAGCACCGAGCGGTCTGGTGCGTCGTTGGCATCCACCGGCAGGAAGTTGTGCATGCGGTGCGAGTCGGCGAGTGGTTTGACGACAGCTGGATTGCGAGCGTCCAAAAGACTGCGGTCATTGGCGTAACCGGCCTTTTCCAGCGTGGCAATCTCCTGCTGGGTAGCGTAGAGCCTGACTTGGCCGTAATGCTTGCTGGCAGCACTGACCGCATCGCCGGCCATCACATGATTGATGACATCAGTGCCGCCCTCGGGAACCCGCCGGTCCAGGCTGACCGCGCCGTAGGCATTGAAGGTCTCGCCCTTGAGCCCGAAGTGGTGGGCGGTGACCTGGGCCAGATTGCCGCCGAGGGAATGGCCGGTGACGGTAACGTCGGGGGCTTCGCCGTCCTTGCCCATTTTTTGTGCATAGACCAACGCATGCTTGGTCAACTCAATTGCTTCGGCGGCCTGGCGGTTGTGACGTGCTGCGACCATTCCGCCATCGGTGTAGACACCATCTTGCTTGAGCTCACGCTCAGTCTCAGTGCCGCGATGGGCGACAACGATCTCGTTGGTATCGATCCGTCGGTAGATAATCCCCTGATAGCCTGAAGGACTATCTATGTACTCAAGGCGCTTGTATGAAACATCACCTATTACGACAGTTCGACTGTTTTCCCCTGTCTCCGGCGGCTTGTCATAACTATCTTTTGCAAGCGCTGCATATTGTTGGGTTGTGAGGCTCATGGGACCACCTTTTCAGCAGTCAGGGTGACTTTGAAGATATTGTCGCGAGCATTATCATTGAATTGGTCAACACTGATTCTGCCGCTATCCGGGAAGTTCTCTATGTCTTCCCTTGGGTAGCGCCCTTTCCAGAAATAAGTTACCCCAGGAATTGATTTTAATATCTTATCTTTATACAAGCCAGGCTGGAATCTGGTTTCTTCATGCTTGCCCGTTGCCTTTAAAGATACATCTGCACTGGTTAGTTCCCAGTGACAGGTGCCTTTCCCGTAATAATCCGCATCGACCATGCCATCAGCATAAATCTTCGTCACGTATGTGCTGTCGTTGACCTTTTCGAAATTGATGGGAATCCCATCTTCTTTCTGCTTTGTCGACATGCCCAATGAGCGATCAATGGGTGTGCACGCATCGCGATTCGTCATTTCATAGAAAGCAGTTCCTGATATCCACTCAAACGGCCCCGGCGCATCCTCGATGGTCATCGTGATCCGGTACGCCTGTGTCGGATGCGGATTCTTGCGGTAGACCGGATCGCCGTCGGTGGTGGTCGAATCGGTGTCGTGTCTTTCAGAGGCAGTATTCATGGGGTTGCATCCTGCTAAGAACACTAGAAAAAACCAGCCGACAATCTTGACCCTCAGATACCCGTTCATGCCGCCATCGTGCGTTGTGCGGCACGCTGCGCCGCCGTGACTGAGTCGGTCAGTCGTCGACAGGCGCGGTTGATGTTGATGCCATGTATTAGCAAGGCAATGATCATAAGAGCGAATACCATCCCGAACTCTGGGATTTCCCTGATTATCTTCATCACTGCCGGGACGCACGCCGCCCCCACTGCTAGCAGAAACATCAAACCCGTCATTGCAGTTGCGCTAACGATGCCCCGACGCAGCTGTTTCAATTCACAGGTATTTTTCCCGTTTGCTTGCAGCTTTTTCCAAACTTTCAGAGCACCTGCAATGAGACTCAGCAGCATCGACACTACAGCGAAGTGCAATACAGCACAGATGGTGGCCGCATACTGTGCAAGGTCCAGCAGGATCGAGAACGAAGTTCGATAGGCCAAAACAACCAAGCTTGCGGTCAGTAAGGTTGACATCAGCAGGATAGTCAACATGCGCCGAACACCCTTGGGTGACCGGTACCAATGTGCATTTGGGTAGGGAAACACGCTATCCATTACATCGCTCCTACGAGCTCCACTTAACTAACGGCGAACGTGATCAGGGGCACGGGATGAACTTTGAGGGATACCAGTTGGAAGTCTTATTGGCCACGCGGCTCTTGCATATCTAAGCTTCGCTTGATGATGAACCTGGCAGTGCATTCAGGCATGTATCAGAACTTTTCAAAGATTGGATCCGAGCAGTTGGAATAAATAACTCTGCACGAACTATTATTTACAGAGGTACAGTCTTTTTCTGCCTTGGCTGTAACTTTCTCAAGTGCCGCACCTGTGGAAAATTGTAATTTTCCATCAGAAGATTTTCCATCCTTATAAGGTTCTGCTACAGCTGCGCATTGATTAAAGTAAGTCACCCAGTCGCGGCAATCTTTGCCTCCAGCTCCAAGGCAACTGGATAAAGCAGCTTTTTGCGCTTCTCGTTTAGAGCGTTCTCCACTTGCGACTCCTACTGCGCCGGCACCGGATTCATCAAGTGCGACGCCCCCCCAGGTTTTAATCCATTTCCCAAGCGGCCGAGGTTGCTCTTGGACGGAATTATCTTGTGGAATCGGGGCACATGCTGCCACTCCCTGTCCACCAATGGGATACTGCCCAGGCGGGCAGCCTTGCTCGGCCATTGCCGGAAGCCCGACGATCATAAGAAAAAACAGCGTAAATCTGTTAGCACTCATATATGCACGCCTTCTGCAAAACCTAATCCCGGCAATTTTAGGCACTGCCGCTTTCACTTCTTCCAGCATTACCCCGAGAACCTGGTATTGGAGTAGATTCAGATCCACCCAATGAGCCAACAGTACGGTTCGTCACTTGACCTGTGGACTGACCTCTACCAACTGACTCCTCATTGGAAGCTCTATGCGGTTGCTGCGGCATATAGGACCCGGCCGGTTGCCCCTGTGGTCCAGGACTTGCTGCGCCGCCACGATCAAATGCTGAATATGCCATGAACGTTCCCATATTACCCTGCCAAATTGCAGCCGCCAATGTTGGAACGCTTATGATCAACAAGGTCATGACCAGCCCGATACCGCCCTGTTGTAGGGCTTGGCTAGATAGTCCTTCTGCATTGCCTAATGTGATGAGTTGGGCAGCCCAGTAGGCCGCAGCCACTTTTGCCGTGAATTTCAGCACCATCGCCGTGACCACCGACAGCATTGCCATCGAGAACAGCGTGCCGATCACGTAGAACAACCACTTCTTGAACAGGTCTTTGGTCTGGTCGAAGATCAGTGCCAAGATGAAGATTGGCCCGATCCCGATCAAGAACGCCATAGTGAACTTGAATAACAGCAGCATTGCTCCAGCCGCCATCGGCGGACTGGCGGTGCCGAAGCCCGCCATCAATACAGCGCGGCCTTTCTTCTCTATTGCCTCCGGATCGGTTGGGTCGACGCGCACCGCATCCAGCGCGGTCAGCGCCACCTGCGTATAGGCAAGATTTTCGTCAATAGCATCGGAGGCGGTGCTGTCTTCATCACCCGTAAAAAGACCATGGATCTCTTTGTCCAGGTTTTGGGTCATGGTCTGGTGCAGCATTGCCCCGTTAACCCCGACAGCTGAGGCAAGGCTGATGATGATCGCGACCTTGCCGGCCTTGATCATGGTCGCCATTGCACTTTCACGCGACTGCCCGGTTGCGATGCGATAGCCCAGAATCAGTACCCACAGAGTGGTTACTGTCAAAGCGATCGTACTGACCCACCTCATAGCGCGGCTCATCAACTCCAAGCCGAACTCTTGAATCTCATTGCTGAAGTAGTCGTTGACCAGTTTGAAGAAAACGAACTCACCGAGGCCGATATCCGCCAAAGGCTGCAACCAGTTCATCGCTCCGTGGAGAATTGCGTCCATTACCTTCTGCCTGTCTGTCGTGGTGTAGCGATCAATTGGATAACGCGGCTTTCAGCGTTGCGGCCTGCACGAGCTGTCCCAGCGGTTTGAGCCAGCTATTTTGGTCGCCATCCAAAGCTTTTCTGGCCAATCGTGACTGATCTTCCTTCAGCCCGACGATATAGCTGTCATATGCCGTCATCTGGGCCTGCCAGTAGTCCAGGTCCATGGCGTTTTGTGCTACGAAACGCTGAACTTCGTTATCGTTGGCAGCAAGCGCCCCTTGGCTGGTGCCACCTCGGTCGCGCTGCGCCTCAATCGCTTTAAACTGGTTGTTGCGTTCTATAAGGCGCTTGAGCATGCGTACCGACTCGTTGTACTTGGCATTTTTTGCCAGCACCATGCGTGTGCAGACCTTCATTTGCTCCTCCACCATCTTGCCGTTCATGTTGGGGGCGAGAGACTTGAATTGCTGCAGCACCCCTGAGAGGCCTGTCTTTGGGGCACCCGGACAGTCGGCTTCCAGGCCATAGTCTTCTGGACGTTCGGCAAAGTTGTCAGCCATGGTGGACGTCCCTAGGTTCAACCGCTGAAGCTTGATGAGCTGCTGCTGATAGTGATCCAGTTGCTGCTGATACTGCTTGAGGGTCTCGGTCCATCGCTTAGCCTGCTCTGCGTACTCCTGTAAAGCCTTCGCCATAGACGTTGGGTCATTGACAATCACTCCCACTGCATTCGCGGGCCCAACACTAAGACCGGCTGCAAGCAACAAGCCTGCGGCGAGACGTGAAAATGAAAGGCGTGAGCGGCGTGAGCGGTCATTCATGGCGGGACTCGTCAGTCTTGTTGGGTGCAGATTGATGGCGGGGATAGCAAAGCGAGGGATATAGATGGGACAGCCCGGAAGGCGATAGGCAGCCCAGGCAGGTTGAGAGGAGTCAAGCGCTTGTCGAAATCATGAAGCGAAAGAATTTTGTTCGGACACAGGCACAGCGACGAGTGAAGACGCCGCCGGGGGTGCGGAGATGATCGCCTGCTAGGGCCATTATCCTTATGTGCTATTGAGGCAGGTTGGGTCGAACTCTGGCATAGGTCAAGGCAGATTGCCACTACCTGCTTCCCCTCCAGACCGTCATCTCATTGTCTAGCGGCCGCCACCTCAAGGCACAAGGTTGCCTGGGTAGGAAAAATCTGACATCCGGGAACGGCAATTCCCCACCCTCTACAATGGCGTGCCCGGTCGAGTCCGCACGATATCTGTCAACCGAGGAAAGCTCTGGATCGCGTACCGTCGCAGCTGCCTGGACCGCAGGCGAGCACTCCCTCTTCGAGGGGAAAGGACATGTGATGCGTAACTTCCAACGTACGGCAGCAGTGGCATTGGGACTGCTAGGACTGGCAGTCTCATACAGTGCGGCGGCGTGCTGTCCAGATGTCGGTCATAGCCCCGCTGCAGCAACAACAGGGCTGGGGGCCAGTCGTCCCTCTGCTACTGATCTCTCGGCTGTCAGCACCTTGCACGTGTATACGTTCGAGCGAGATGGGATCCGCTACCTGCAAGTCAATGGCCCTAGTGGCGATGTCCGAACTGCAATCGGGTGGATCGACGGTACCCGTTGGGTCATGCCGGTTGGTATCGATGCAGACCGCACCACGATCCTCGCGGCGGGTTCACGCCCGAGCGGTACAGTCGTATATGAAGGAGACGGTATGACGGTGCTGCTACAAACACTCCCGCGAGGTAACAGCTGGCTCATCGTACCTAAAAATTGATCGTGTCCCTGTTGGTTCTGAAACAAAGAAGCTGATCTTGCCCGTATGGTGGCGCCGGCAGGTGCCACCATACGAGCGCACCCTGCTGGACAACTCTGCTGTGTTCTCAAGAGCGGTCCGACTGGCAGGCTTGCTTTGTGGCTTATCCCCGTAAATTGATATAGCGATGCCCTGCAGCCCGCGCAGTTTTCCGACCCTGGCCTTAATGGTATGACGCCTTGCTGGAGTCAGGCAGGCAATCGCCTGCTGGGTGCATCTGTAGACGGCAAGCTGCAGCCCAACAGACAGTTTCATGGGATTGCCGCGAAGCATCACCGGGTGGATTTCTGTGTGACTCGCGCTGGCGAAGCCTGGCGAACGGAAAACGTGATAGAGCCCATGCGTCTCGATCTCCAGCGGGTACAAAGCATTGATGTACTCGTGCAGCATCTTCGATTGGATAGAGCCCGTGCGAATCATCCGCATGGCGGCTTCATGTTGTCCGCGTGACTTGAGATGACTTTCTATGTCGCGGCGTAGTCGGTTCATCTGTACCTCAATGTCGACGTACTCGATCACGTGCTCGCGCAATTCCCGCTCAGCCCAGAGGTAGCTCAGTTTTGCCGTATCCAAAGCCTGTTGCTCGCCTCGCAGTCGCAGGCGCACTTCGGCCATGGTGCTAGATATACGCGCGCCCAACACGAATAGCCCGGTAGCCGTTGTTGCGAGCATCACCTGCACGACAAAGCCTATTGAGTCATAGGCCCCCAGCACACCCGTATTGCGCAATGAAAATGCCAGAGCGGTGTTCGCCAACACAACGCCGATGGCCGCGCCCCGCCAGCCATGCAACCAGGTGAGCAGAACGGCAGGAACGATCAGTAACGACATTAAGCCCAACCGTGCAACATTGCTTTGCGGCAGTGTTGCTAATGCGAAGATCAATGCAGTCGCCAAAACCGCCAGTGCGCAATGAGGCGTCAGGCGGCTGGGTGTGTCCTCGTCGTGGCGGCGCATCCATAGAAGCACTGGCAGGACAACCATCAACATTCCGAGGTAGTCACCTACAGCGAAACGGGCGAACTTGACGCCGCTGATCGCCGACGAAGGCCCATCGAGCATGATGTTGGTCCCCAGAGTGCAGAGCGCGCCCCAGACTGCCGTGACCAGAAGCATCGGGATCAGTGACGCTCCTGCGCGATGTACTGCCCCATACCTTGCCCGAATAGCGATAGGGACCAGAGCGATGGCCGGAACCAGGATCCAGGGGCTAGCGTAGGCCCAGGTAGGATTGACACCGACACTGCTGATCGCGGGAACCCGAATCATCAGCAACGCCGCGACATCGCCCACCAGTATCCAGGGTAGCAAGCGAGAAGGGGCGAGCAGCAACGCTGCAATCCGAAGGCCAGCTGGCAGGTACCACTGATCCAGTGAGCAGTGCCAAGACAGTTGAAACGCCAGGCAGTAGGCCGTAGCGGTTAACAGGCCCTGCGTCACACTTTTCAGCCCTTCCATGGGAATACCTTGAGTTTTGACGACGCCAGAGCATACCTGAGCGGGAGCCGTAACGGTGTCGGTGACCAGACTACAGCCCAGTGAAACGGGTACGCCACAGATGCGCGTCAGGTATGTGGGGAGCCTGCTGCAAAAACATGGACGTCCTTGCCCTCTCAGCTTGATCAGATGGACAGAGGCCGTGGCGGGGAGCGGGGAGTTGGCGGGAGCCTTGGAACGCAATTCGGCTTAGTCACGCGACGAGCAGTGTTCATCGGTGACGAGGACGGCACCCTGTCAAGTTGGGAGAGCGCTCTGCCGCCAGGCACGGCGTCCCGGCCAAAGTCAAAGCGTGCCATCATTCACCACATCTGAGCGAGCACGTCATTTCAACCACTACCAGGGAGGTATTTATCATGAAGCCACGCACGACTGCCGCCACTTTCGCACTGGCTGCGGCTTTAGGCCTTGGCCTGAGCGCCCCAGCTCGCGCCCAGGCGCCTGATCCTTGCTCGGTCTTTCTTTGCATGTCCAGCATGTCCGGCTTCGGCACTCCGTCTCCTGAATGTGCAGCGCCGATCGCAACCTTCCACGCCATCCAGGTATGGAGCCCTGCCTTCAACCCGCCGGCCACGGCGGCGGCACGTCGGGTGTACCTGACGACATGTCCAGGCGCGACTGCACCGAATCAAGCCATCTTGGAAGCCATCATCGCGAAGTGGGGCTATAGGCCTTGACGGGCATCGCCCGCTGACTCAGAACCATGCTTCTGAGACTTTGCAGGAATACCACCACGCCCCTGTTCGCCAGGTGGATCGCGCATTGCCCTTCTATGCGATTGGGTTCCTACGCATCGGCCAGTGGGAAGTGAACCCGCAACCTTTGTATGTTCGCCCGTAGGAAAGCGCACTCTGCAGCCAACCTTGGGTTTGCTGAAACACCGCCTCCCAAGGCGGAAAATCGTTGGGAAGCAATCACGACGGTGCGACGGCCCGTGCGATCCAGCGCCGTGCGATGAACATCGCGCGTAGCGCGTACTGACGCTGTGTCGCCTGCGCATCTATCAGTGTCAAATACGGCGCAACTAAGGCCTATTCTTCGTCGGAAATGTCGGTCGGATAAGGCTTACGAGGCTTCATCCGTATACGTTAGAGTGGCAGGGGCAAAGCTCATAACACGCTCTAGGGAAGGTCTGAACAACGAGACCTGACAGGGCGGAAGGTGGCGTCGTTCCGAAGAGTGGCTTTTGGAACTTCGGAATTTCGCCATTTCTGGCGCTTTCCGCGGGAATTTCCCGGTTCACAGACGCACGCTCCCCATCGCCGGC
>NZ_JAGHWR010000080.1:0-16044 GCF_017746155.1 Xanthomonas sp. D-36-1 | reverse complement strand
AATCCGCAACATCGTCGCCAGTGCGTACGGCTGCCGACCTGGCCGCCCCGACACTGGATAGTGCGGCGCGATCAGGGCAAGCAGTTGCTGCCACGGAACAACCTGCTCCATCTCGGCAAGAAAGATCTCGCGCCGGGTCTGCTTACGCTTGCCCAAGCCCTCAGCGTCACCGAACGTCAGCTGCATGGATGAATCCTCTACATAAGGCGATAGTGTCGCGCATCTGCGGTGAGTTGATCAGACCTTCCCTAGGTGTGACGCAGAGGAAGCTCGGATCACACGCACGACACCACCACCTCGCAGTGGCGATGTACCTTCGGCCGGGTGTCAATCCGTGATGACGTGCGGCACGAAGCGCGAGGTGTCGCGGGTGATCGGGCCATCGTCGTCGCGCATGCCCAGTCCGGCAGGACGGTCCGCGACAACCCAGCTTCCTACCAGCGCATGGCGCCCATCGAACACCGGCAGCGGGTGATGCGCCTGCAGAATTGCGGGGCCATCCACGTACGGGCCATCGGTGTGCGCGGCCTCGCCTTGCGCCGTGACCAGCGCGATGTTGGCCCCCTCGCGCGAGAGCAACGGCTTGCGCACCCAGCCTGCGCTCGGCGCCTCACCGGCCTGCGCAAAGCGGGCGGGCAGCAGATTCGGGTGGCCCTGATGGCGGTCCCACAGCAACGGAAGGATGCCCTTGTTGCTCAGCACCGATTTCCATGCCGGTTCGATCAGGCGCACCCGGTCGGCGATCAATGCCGGCCCGAAGCGTTCTTCCATCATGAATTCCAGCGGATACAGCTTGAACAGCGTATGGATCACCCGATCCTGTTCGTCGGTGAACCAGCCTTCGGCACTCAGGCCGATGTCTTCGATGGCCACTTCCTCGGTGCTGATGCCCACCTGATGCGCACAGTCGCGCAAGTAGCGCACGGTGGCGCGGTCCTCCAGCGAATCGCGCACCGCCGCAAAATGCATCTGCGCGCCGATCGCGCCATCCACGGCCAGCGCGCCCAGGGTTTCGCACAGTAGGTCCTGGATCAGGTTGTACTGATCGGTCCCCTTGGGCAGCGCGCCACTGGCGATCTGCTGTTCCAGCCACAACCACTGGAAGTAGGCCGATTCGTAGAGCGATGTCGGCGTGTCGTAATTGAGTTCGTACAACTTGGCCGGGCCATCGCCCGAATACGCCAGATCCATGCGGCCATACAGATGCGGGTCGCGCTCTTTCCAGGAGTTGGCGATCCAGTCCCAGTAGAACGGCGGGATGGCCAGCCGGGTCATCAGCGCTTCCGAGCCCACCACCTCGTCCACCAGTTGCATCGCCATGTCGTGCAACTCTTGGGTGGGCGCTTCGATGTCGTCTTCGATCTGACGCAACGAAAACGCGTAGTAGGCGCTTTCGTCCCAATACGGCTCGCCGTCGATGGTGTGGAAGTGGAAGCCCAGCGATTCGGCCTGCGTGCGCCAATCCGCGCGTTCGGGGATCAGGATGCGTTGCATGTCAGCCGCCGAACCCCGAGCTGCGCCCGCCGCTGCCGAACGAACTGCGCGCCGCCGCGCTGGAACCGAAGCCCGAACGCGACACGGTAATGGCACGCGTGGGCATGTCGATGGCGCCGCTGCGTCCACGCACCGTACCGATGCGGCTGCTGGCCAGATCGCCATTGGGCTTGTAGTAACCGCCGCTGCGGTAGTCGCGATACAGCGGAATCGAGCCGCCATAGCGATAACCGCCGCCGCTCATATTGCCCAGGGCATAACCCAGCAAGAACCCACCCATCGGCGGGATCCAGCTCTGCTGCCCTTGCGGATTGGTGATCGCCGTGCAGCTGCCGAACTGCGCATCGCACTCGTAGCGCGTGGTGAAGCGCGGCGCGGCCTGCTGATGCTTGGCCACCGCCTCGTCGTAGGCCTTGAGGCATTGCTGGATATCGGACTGTTCCTGCTTGATCTGGTAACAGTCCGAGGCCGACTGCAGCACCACACCGGTCTCCGGTTCCGAGCCGCAGCCGGTGACGAAGGCGGCCGGCAGCGCGGCCATCAAGGTGAGTTTGAGATTGCGTGATCGCTTCATGCCTGCGCTCCGTTACGGCGTGATCGCGGCGGCATTGATCAGCCCCACCGCGATCGACACGCCGGCCGAAAAGATACCGGCGGCGGTGATGTTGTCGGTGATCTGCCGCGAGATGCGCCCGGCC
Organism: Xanthomonas sp. D-36-1; assembly: GCF_017746155.1. Classification (NCBI taxonomy): domain Bacteria; kingdom Pseudomonadati; phylum Pseudomonadota; class Gammaproteobacteria; order Lysobacterales; family Lysobacteraceae; genus Xanthomonas; species Xanthomonas sp. D-36-1. The sequence continues at coordinate 13,852 of NZ_JAGHWR010000080.1, read as the reverse complement.
ACCAGATTGGCCAGCAGGTAGGCCACCACCTGGATGCCGCAGGCCACTAGGCCCCAGATCAGGGCGTCGATCAGGCTCACCGAATGGGTGATGGCCGAATGCAGCGGCAGCGCCACGCCGATCAGGTTGCCGGCCAGCGCTGTCGCCGCCGCCACATTGCCCTGCCGCAGCAAGGTGAAATCCTTGTGCGGGGTGACCAGGGTCACCAGCACCACCGAGACGATCAACACGCCCAGGCCGGTACCGAAATAGGAAAGAAACGCGAGAAAACTCTGCAGGTTGATCGGGTTCATGACAGGACCAAGGTAGGTGGAAGGCGAGCGCGCATGCTCAGGTGATATCCAGATCGGCGACGGTGACATCGATACCGACCGCATAGGTGACGCAGAATTCGTTGGGGCCGGAATCTTCGCCGGTCACCAGCAAGAATTCTTCGCGCTGCAGCTCCGGCACATCGCGGCTGTAGAGCATGGCGTAATGGGTCAGATCGCCATCGCGGCGCGGCGGCTGGTAGCGGTACAACACTTCGTCGTAGGCGATCGGCGGAATCCGTGACACGTCATCGGTGGATTGCGTTGCGCGCTGCCACTGTTTGCCGGCGTACTCGATCTGCGCCGCACCCAGATGCGGGTGCTGCATCACGAACTCCTGAAACGCCTGCTTGCTGGGCGGGTTCACCGTCTCGCAATACACGAAGGCCTTCATCGCTTCCAGATCGCCCCCCACGGTGGTGACCTGCAAGAACGCATCGTCGTCCAGATAGAACCGATGCAGCGCATAGCCATCGCCCAGATTGACGTGACCGTAGCAGGGAATGCCCTGATGCCCGCCCGGCAACTCGGCGGTCATGGCCTCGGGCGCCATGCGGTACAGGGTGGTGTCGATCTCCACCTGGCCACCGACACGCAGCCCCAGCGGCAGCGTGTGACCGATCGCGCCACTCCCGGAAGTGGGCAGCGGCGGCGGTTGCGGTCGACCGAACAACTTGCTGAAAAAACTCATCGTCAGACACCTTGTGGCGATGGGGAGATGGGGGACGCCTCGCTGCGCATGGCCTGCCAGGCGATGGCGTGTGCCGGCACGCGCTGCTCGGCCAGGTAATACAGCATCGCACCGCCAACGACTGCGGTGCGTGCTGGCGGGTTCAAGCGCAACGCGCCATCGGGCGCGCGCAGGCCCAGCAGCAATGCGCCCCGCTGGCCGAAATCGGCCGCAAGCCGGCCGTAATCCAGTGGTTGCACACTCGCAGGCACTGCAAGGCTGAACTGGGTGGGGCCTTCGTCTACCGACAGCAGCTCGGCGGTGATCGCCGCACTGCCCGGATCCTGCGCCGCACGTGCCAGGATCTCGGCGGTCATCGGACGCGTGCACTCGATGGCTGGGTAATGGCAGTTGACCAATCGCGCCGCGCTGGCCGAATCGAAGTGCGCCACGATATGCGCGGCCGGCGCATGCGCCATCAACGCGAACACGGCTGCCAGGGTCTGGTCGTCGGAGGGCGGGTTGACGATCACCCGCGCCGCGCCGGCAATGCCGGCACGCAGGTACACCTCGGTATGCGTGTACGACTCGGCGGCGATGAAGCGCATGTGGTCGGGCATCGGATTTTCCGCCACACCCTCGGCAATCAGCACCACGCCTTCGTCATCGGTGGCGGTGTCGGACAGCAGCAATTCCAGCAGGCGCATGGAGGCTGCGCCCTGCCAGCCGATCAGAATGGTGTGCCCGCGCAGATCGGCATAGGCCATCTTGCCCATGTGGTGGCGCCTCCAGAAAGTGATGAGCACCCCGCTGGTCTTGGCCAGCACCGTGGCGAACAACGCCACCGCGCCCGGCATCAACACGAACGCGGCGATATAGCGCCCGGCGACCGAGCCCGGCGACAGGTCGCCGTAGCCGATGGTGGTGGCAGTGGTCATGTAGTAGTACGGAAACGCGTCCAGGCCGACGAGCTTCTGCTCGCCGGCCCACAGCAGCAGCAACCAGCTCAGCCCCATGTGCGCCAGCAGTGCCAGCGCCACCGTGCCCCAGCTGACGCGGCGCACGTGGCGCCGCAGGACCCGCAACAGCCGTCCAACGATGATCATGGCGCATCCTGTGCCGTGCGATGGATCAGCTGTCGCTGCGCGGAACCTGCTGCACGTCGCGCACCTGGCCAATCAGCGGCGCGGTGCCGCCGGCATTCTCGTGACCCAGCTGCGCAGCCGGCTTCTTGAAGCGCGCCAGCACCGCAGCGGCATTGGACTCGCCTTCCATCAGGCCAGCCGCCGCCAGGCGCCGATTGAGATCGCCATCGCCGCTGGACGCTTCGAGTTCTTCGGCCGATTCGATGCGCGCGGAGGTCTCGGCCTGACGCGCCTTGATGCGCTCCAGCGATTCCAGCGCCGAGCCCATCTTGCTGCTGGCACCGGAATGGCGCGCGGCAATGGCGGCCTGCGCCTTCTGCACCGCATCGGTGGCCTTGACCGTATCGATCTGCTGACGCATGCCACGCAGCTGGTTCTCGGTCTTCTGGATGGTGGCCTTGAGCGTCACCACCGACTGGTCCAGCGCGGTCTTGGAAGCCTTGTCGCCTGCGTCTTCGCTTTCCAGCGCGGCCAGCTTGACCGCCACATCGTGCGCCAGCGCTTCATCGTTCTTGGCCAGCGCACCTTCGATGTAGCGCGTGTATTCAGCCATCTTGCCGGCGCGCGCGTCGATCTTCTGCTGGGCCAGCTTGCTCTGCGCCATCAACTTGGTGAGCTCTTCGCGCGAGCGCGTGAGCTGGGCGCCGGCATCGCGCATTTCCTGGTCCAGGATGCGCAGCGCATTGGCGTCGACGGCCTTCTGGCCGGTTTCGTGTGCGGTACCACGCAGCAGCGTGATCAGCTTGGAAAAGATACTCATGACAACACGCCTTTAGGAAAAGAACGGCTTGAGAGATTCGGCGGCATCCAACGTGTTGGCCGCCAGGGTCTGGATTTCTTCGTCGATCTGGTCGAGCGTCGAGGAGGCCGACAGCTCGCCAAACACGACATAACGGTCCTTGCCGTCGACCTGGACCAGGCCCAGGTTGGACAAGGGGTTGAGCGGATTCAGGCGCAGGCAGGCGTCGTTGAAGGCGGCGCGGTCGTTGACGTGCTCGGCATGGGCCAGCAGCGTGGACACGAAAACCTGCGAGCCGGAAGCGGCAACCTGGATCTGCATGTCGCCGTGGTCGGCCAGGGTGAGATTGATGGCCGGCTCCAGGCCGTCGATCAGTTCGACCTGGATCGGCTGGCCACGGTAGCGCTCGGCCAGCAGGCCGTGCAATTCGACGGTGGTGTACTGCGTCATACGATGTCCTGTCCTTTGGTCATGCCGTGGTGGTGATGCAGCGAATGTCCTGCAGCGACCGGACATACTACAGACTGCCCGTGACCGGCAGAAAGGGCCGAAAGTCAGCTGGCCAGGCGCGCGGCAGGCGAGCAAACCGCCCGTTCAGCTGGCGTGTCGCCCCATGCCGGGCGACTGCCTCACGGATACAGCATCCGCTTGCTCCAATGGCTGGCCGCGTCGGCATCGTAGCGCCAGCGCTCGTGCAGACGGAACTTGGCGCCGTACCAGAACTCGAACGCCTGCGGCACCACCCTGAACCCGCCCCAGCCATCCGGGCGCGGCACCTCGCGCCCTTCGAACGTCGCTTCGACCTTGGCAATGGCCGCATCGAACTCTTCGCGCGAACCCAGCGCCTGCGACTGCCGCGAGGCCCACGCGCCGATCTGGCTCATGCGCGGGCGCGAGGCGAAGTACGCATCGGATTCGTCCGCGCTCACCAGCTGCACGCCGCCCTCGATGCGGACCTGGATGCCGGCTTCGCGCAGGCTGCGCCACAGGAACAACAGCGCCGCCTGCGGGTGGGTCTGCAGATCGCGGCCCTTTGCGCTGTCCAGATGGGTGTAGAACACGAACCCGCGCGCGTCGAAGGCCTTGAGCAACACGGTGCGTGCGCTCGGCCGGCCATCCACGTTGGCGGTGGCCACGGTCATCGCGCTGGCTTCCAGTTCGGCGCTGTTGTGCGCCTCGGCATACAGCGCAGCGAAGGTGGCAAGAGCTTCTGCGTACAGATCGGTCATGACGGTGCGTGGCAGCCAGATGGACGCCTATTGTGGGCGCATCTCCCGCGCTTCGCCTATGCACCGCGATCGAATCGCCGGACCGGCACGCGGTTGGCGTGGTTGAGGACAGCCATTGCGCCGTGCCATCGGCCCGGCCCGCTGGCGTGAATGCTACGATCCCTGTGCATGAACCCCGCACCCAATCTCGTGATGGTCGGCCCGATGGGCGCCGGAAAAAGCTGCATCGGCCGTCGCCTGGCCGAGCGCTTCGGGCTGGAATTCGTCGATGTGGACCAGGCCATCGTCGAACAGGTGGGCAGCAGCATCCCGGCCATCTTCGAGCAGCATGGCGAAGCCAGGTTTCGGCAGCACGAGGCCCAAACCCTGCAGGCGCTGCTGGAACAGGACAACAAACTGATTTCCACCGGTGGCGGCGCAGTGCTGGATCCGCGCAATCGCGAGCGCATCTGCGCGCGTGGGTTCGTGGTGTACCTGCATGTCAGTGTGCCGGCGCAATTGACACGGCTGGCGCGCGACCGCAATCGCCCGCTGCTGCAACGCGCCGACCGCGAGCAGGTGCTGCATGCGATGGCCGCGCACCGCACGCCGCTGTATCACCAGGTCGCAGATCTCAGCCTGGAAACCGATCATCTTTCCCCCGCCGAGGCCACCGCGCAGCTGGTGCTGCGCCTGGCCGCGCAATGGCGCATGTCGAGTAACCCCGCATGACACTTTCCCGTTCCTCGCGCAGCGTCGATGTCGACGGTGCGCAGCCTTACACCATCACCATCGCCCCGGGCCTGCTGGCCGACGGTGCGCGCCTGGCCAGCCATGTGCGCGGCCGCCATGCGCTGCTGCTCAGCGACTCGCAGGTGGCTCCGCATTACGCGGCCGGCGTACGCGCCGCCTTGTTGGGCGCGCGGCCGGACCTGCAGGTCGGCGAATTGGTCATTGCCGCCGGCGAAGCCTCCAAAACCTTGGAGACCTTTGGTTCTGCGATCACCGCACTGGCCGAACTCGGTGCCACCCGCGACGCCTGCGTGTTCGCGCTGGGCGGCGGCGTGGTCGGCGACCTGGCCGGCTTTGCGGCAGCGTGCTGGATGCGCGGCGTGGATTGCGTGCAACTGCCCACCAGCCTGCTGGCAATGGTGGATTCGTCGGTCGGCGGCAAGACCGCGGTGGACATCCCGCAGGGCAAGAACCTGGTGGGCGCCTTCCATCCGCCGCGCGCGGTGATCGCCGACACCGACACCTTGCGCACCCTGCCCGCACGCGAACTGCGCGCCGGCCTGGCCGAGGTGATCAAGTACGGCGCCATCCGCGACCCGCTGTTCTTCCAGTGGCTGCATGCCGAACGCCGCGCCCTGCTCGATGGCGATGCAGCGGCGCTGGCGCAGGCCATCGCCCGCAGCTGCGAGCATAAGGCCGAGATCGTGGCGCGCGACCCGCTGGAAAAAGGCGAGCGCGCATTGCTCAACCTGGGCCACACTTTCGGTCACGCAATCGAAACCGAGCAAGGCTACGGCGCGCCCGGCAACGACAACCTCAACCATGGCGAGGCCGTGGCAGTGGGCATGGTGCTGGCGGCGCGCCTGTCGGCCGCGCTGGGAATGAGCGATCCACAGGACACCGAGGCCTTGCGCGCGCTGCTGCACGACTTCGACCTGCCCACCGAGATCCCGCCCGGCCTGGCCCCTCAGGCCCTGCTCGCACGCATGCGCCTGGACAAGAAGAACATCGCCGGCCGCCTGCGCCTGGTGTTGTGGCGCGGTATCGGCAAGGCCGAGGTGGTTCCGGATGTGGAAGAGGCCGCGGTGCTGGAGATCCTGGCGGGATAAGGCCAGCCGGCCGATAAGGCACGGCACGCTGGACGCCCGCACCCAGCTGCCGTCGATCGCCACGACGCTCACTATTTTGTGGGAGTGCCCCGGACGCGATGGGGCCTTCCCGATAAATCCCTATCGCGCCCAGGTGCGCTCCTACGCACTGCCTGCCACCGTCTGCTCCAGCGGTCGAAAACTCGCTCGGAAGCGCACCGGCAAGCATGGACGCCCAACGAGGCTCCCTTCGCAACCAGAACACCCGGACGCGCCACTGCTCTCAGCCTTCAGCAGCGCCCGGCTACAATCGGCCGCATGCGCATCCTTCTACAACACGATCCCGGCGGTAACGCGCCGCTCCGCTACGTCCAGCTGACCCTGCAACCGGATCTGTTCGGTGGCTGGGAATTGCTGCGCGAAACCGGCGAGATCGGCGGACGCACGCAACTGCGACGCGACCAGTACCTGCAACAGGATGAAGCAGACCGCGCCTTCGACAAGGCGCGCGACACCCAACTCAAACGCGGTTTCCAACTCATCACCGGCGGCGCCGACGACGCGCCGCGCTGAGGACACACTTCCCCATGCTCAAGAACGATCGCCTGCTGCGCGCGCTCAACCGTCAGCCCGTGGACCGCACCCCTGTGTGGTTGATGCGCCAGGCCGGCCGCTATTTGCCGGAGTACCGCGCCACGCGCGCGCGCGCCGGCAGCTTTCTGGGCATGGCCAAGAATCCGGACATCGCCTGCGAAGTGACCCTGCAGCCGCTGCAGCGCTTCCCGCTGGATGCGGCAATCCTGTTCTCCGACATCCTCACCATTCCCGATGCGATGGGCCTGGAGCTGTATTTTGTCGAAGGCGAAGGTCCCAAGTTCCGCCACCCGGTGCGCGATGCCGCCGCAATCCATCGTCTGGGCGTGCCGGACATGGAAACCGAGCTGCGCTACGTGATGGATGCGGTGCGGGTGATCCGCCGCGAACTGGATGGTTCGGTGCCCCTGATCGGCTTCTCCGGCAGCCCGTGGACGCTGGCCTGCTACATGATCGAAGGCGGCGGCAGCAAGGAATACGCACGCATCAAGGCGATGGCCTTCAACGCGCCTGAGCTGCTGCATCACCTGCTCGGCACCGTCACCGACGCGGTGATCGCCTACTTGGCCGCCCAACGCGCTGCAGGCGCGCAGGCGCTGCAGGTGTTCGACACCTGGGGCGGCGTGCTCTCGCCGGCGATGTACCGCGAATTCTCGCTGCCCTACCTCACCCGCATCGCGCGTGAGCTGGAACGCGGCACCGGGGCCGAGCGCACCCCGCTGGTGCTGTTCGGCAAGGGCAACGGCGCCTACGTGGCCGATCTGGCCGCCAGCGGTGCCGAAGCCGTGGGCGTGGACTGGACCATCTCGCTGGCTGACGCCGCCCAACGGGCGGGCGGCCGCGTTGCCCTGCAGGGCAATCTCGACCCGGCCACGCTGTACGGCTCGCCCGAAGCGATCCGTAGCGAAGTCGCCAAGACCCTGGACAGCTACGCTCAGGGCAACGGCGGCTCACGCGAAGGCCACGTCTTCAACCTCGGCCACGGCATGTCGCCGGATATGAATCCCGAGCACGTGGGTGTGCTGGTGGAGGCGGTGCAGAGCTTGAGCAGGCGCTGAGCGCGACATCGCGCGGGCCGGGTTGCACGGACCCGGCCAATGCCCGTGCCCGTGCCCGTGCGCACCTTGGCACTGCTGGGTCGCCTGTTGCGCAACCGAATCGGCCCGCTGGTTCTGCATGTTCGCACCGCCTGCCGGCATATCGGTGGCGGACGCGTCGTGCCATCAAACGCATCGCGTGATTCACACCTGCACCCAGGGCCGCCAGTGCGATAACCCGATGTGGCTGCGCGTGTACCGTCGGCGTTGCGCCTGCATCACGGCGCAGGGTGCCGGCGCAGGCATGCCTGGGGGTCGCACACAGCGTTCCGCGCCGTGCACAGCAGGGAAGCGATAATGCAGCGTTCCTCCGGCCAAGCCCCCATGTCTCAACCCGTCCCCACCTCGCGCGCCTACGCCACCATCAAGCCGCTGCTGTGGCTGGTATCGCTGGCGATCTTCATGCAGATGCTGGATGCGACCATCGTCAACACGGCGTTGCCGTCGATGGCGCGCAGCCTGCGCGAAAGCCCGCTGCAGATGCAGTCGGTGGTCTTCAGTTATGCGCTGGCGGTGGCGATGTTCATCCCCGCCTCGGGCTGGATCGCGGACCGCTTCGGCACGCGGCGCACCTTCCTGGCCGCAATCATCGTGTTCACCTTGGGCTCGCTGCTGTGCGCGGCAGCGCAACACCTGCCGCAGTTGGTGGCCGCACGCGTGGTGCAAGGCATCGGCGGCGCGATGCTGCTGCCGGTCGGGCGGCTGGCGGTGCTCAAGACGGTGGCGCGCGCAGACTTCCTGCGCGCGATGAGCTTTATCGCCATTCCCGCCCTGATCGGCCCGCTGATCGGCCCGACCCTGGGCGGCTGGCTGGTCGAAGTCGCCTCGTGGCACTGGGTGTTCCTGATCAACCTGCCGATCGGGGCGATCGGGTTCATTGCTGCGCTGAAAATCATGCCGGACCACTACGGCGATGCACGCAAGCGCTTCGATCTGGTCGGCTACCTGATGCTGGCGTTCGGCATGGTGGCGTTGTCGCTGGCGCTGGATGGCATCTCCGAACTCGGCCTACGCCATGCGTTTGTGATGTTGCTGGCCATCGGCGGGCTCGCCGCACTGGCCGGCTACTGGCTGCATGCGGGCAACACCGCCAACGCGCTGTTTCCGCTGGCGCTATTCAAGGTGGCGAGCTACCGCATCGGCATTCTGGGCAACTTGTTCGCACGCGTGGGCAGCGGCTCGATGCCGTTCTTGATTCCGTTGCTGTTGCAGGTGGGCCTGGGCATGAGCCCGATGAATGCCGGGCTGATGATGGTGCCGGTGGCGCTGGCGGGCATGGCCGCCAAACGCGCGGCGGTCAAGCTGGTGGGACGCTTCGGCTATCGACGTGTGCTGATGCTCAACACCGTGTTGGTGGGCGTGGCCATGGCCAGCTTTGCGCTGATCGATATCGGCCAGCCGCTGTGGCTGCGCCTGGTGCAATTGGCCTGCTTTGGCGCCGTCAATTCACTGCAATTTACGGTCATGAACACCGTGACCCTGCGCGATCTGGACCGCGACCAGGCCAGCCCCGGCAACAGTCTGCTGTCGATGGTGATGATGCTGGCCACCGGTTTCGGCGCTGCGGCAGCGGGCAGTCTGTTGGCTGCATTCAATACGCATCTGGGCGATACGCATGGGGCTACCGCCGCCTTGCATGCCACCTTCCTGTGCGTGGGCGGCATCACCTTGTCGTCGACGTTGATCTTCTGGCAGCTGGCCGAGACGCGGCCGCACCCCAAGGAAGTGGAAGCGGTTGCCGAGTAGGTGCTGCGCTGGCGCGCTGTCACTTCCGCCGCGGCTACGCCCCATCACGTGCGCGGGCATGCCGCAACGCCTCGGCAATGGTGTTGGCCAACATCTCGCCGGTGAGCGGCTTGCGCAGGAAACGGTCGAAGCCCGCTTCCTGCGCGTTCGGTTCGGCGGCTTCATCGGAGCGTGCGGTCACCGCGATCAACGGCATCTCGTAGCCGAAGACGCGCAACTGCCGCGCCAACGCAAAGCCATCCAGCCCGGGCAGATCCAGATCCAGCAATGCCAGATCGAACGTGTTGTCGGCCGCTTCGGTCAGCGCTGCCAAACCATGCGGCGCATGCACCACCGAATGCCCCTGCGCGCGCAGCAGGCCGATGATGACCTCGGCGATGGTCGGGTCGTCTTCCACCAGCAGGATGCGCTGCGGATCGACAGGGCTGGCGGCATGCGCCACCTCGCCGTCCAGCGTCGCATTCGACGCCACCCAGCGCAGCGGCAGATCCACCACAAAGCGCGTCCCGGCGCCGAGCCGGCTGATCACCTCGATATGCCCGCCCATCGCCATCGCCAGCTCCTGACAGATCGCCAGGCCCAGACCACTGCCCCCATAGCGTGAAGTGGTCTTGGCACCGTCGCCCTGCTCGAAGCGCTGGAACAATCGCGCCTTCTGTTCGGCATTGATGCCCGGGCCTGTGTCGGCAACTTCGAAGCGCAGGCCTTGATAGGAACCGAGCGTGGTCAGCTTCAGCGCGACCACCCCGCGCTCGGTGAATTTGATCGCGTTATTGAGCAGGTTGAGCAGGATCTGCCGAATGCGGGTGGAATCGCCGCTGGCGGTGATATCGCCGAGCAGCCCGATTTCCAGGCTGAAACGCAGCCCGCGCTCCTGCGCCAACGGCGCCATCAGCGCTTCGACCTCGGCCACGAGTTGACGCACCGAAAATGGCTGGAAATCCAGTTCAAGCCGGCCCGATTCGATGCGCGCCAGATCCAGCGCATCGTTGACCAGCCGCAACAGATGCGCCCCCGCACGACGGATCGACTCGGTGTAGCTGCGCTGCGTGGGGTCCTGCGTGGTCTTGAGCAGCAATTCGCTCATGCCCAACACACCCGTCATCGGCGTACGCACCTCATGACCCAGCGTCGCCAGAAAACGCGTTTTGGCCAAAGACGCCTGTTCGGCCAGCTCCTGTTTGTGCACGGCCAGCTGCCAGGCATTCAGGCGACGCAACCGACGGCGGTACAACAAGATGGCGGCGGCGATCACGCACACCGTCAGCAAGGCCAGCAGGCTTAAACCCCACGGCGACAGCCACCATGGCGGCAACACCTGAAAACGTAATGTCTGGCTGGCCGACCAGATGCCATCTGCGGTACGCCCCTGCACTTCCAGCGTGTAATGCCCGGAGGGCAGGCGCGAAAACAACCGTTCGCCAGTGGAGCCCACGTCGATCCAGTCCGGATCGTAGCCACTGAGGCGGAAGCGGTAACTGGTGGATTCGGGATTGGTAAACGTGGGCATCCGCGCCACGATATGCAGGTCGCGATCGCCGTCCTGCACTTGCAGCGGCGCCTTGCCGGTGACATCCAGTTCGCGCTCGCCGCGTCGCGAGCTGACACGTTCGATCAACAGCTGCGGTCGGCGCAGATTCGGACGCATCGTGGCCGGATCGAACACCACGATGCCGTCGGATGTGCCGCCCAGGATCTGCCCCGTGCTTGCCTGCACCAGCGTGGCCACCTGCAGGGGCGAACTGGGAAGTCCGTCGTGCACGTCGTACACACGCACCAGCTTGCTGCCGGGGTCGACCCGAATCAGCCCACGATGACTGGAGACCCAGGCCACGCCACCGGCATCGATCACCAGGCCGGTCGGCGAGACCATCGGGAACTCCTGCTCCTTTCCCACCGTATCCAGATGCGTGAGCTGCTTGCCGTCCCAGAGATAGCGCCGCAATTGTCCGGCCAATCCGATCCAGACGATGCCCCCATCTCCCTGGCGAAACACATAGGTCGGCAGGGACGGCGCGCCGCGGACCGGAACGAACTGGTCGGCATGCGGATCCCATCGCCACAGCCCGGCATTGTTGCTCAGCCAGATCTGCCCATCCGGCCCGATCCGCATGTCCAGAACAGTCAACGCCTTCAGCCCATGGCTTCCATAGTCGAGCGTCCTGAGCAGCTGGCCCTCGCTGCTCCACAGCTGCACCCCGTGCGTGAGCAGCGCCACCCAGATGCGGCCTTGCGCATCTTCGGCCATCCTGCCAGGCCTGCCGACATCTTCGAGATCGGCTGCGGACTCCTTGTGCCCGAGCAGTGGCCAACGCCTGACCTCGCCTGTCTGCGGGTTGTATCGAACCAGCCTTTCCTGCACGCCAATCCAGACCGTTCCCCGCCTGCTTTCGATGACGGTATCGGGAATGCGCTCTGGATCGACCGAGGCCAGGCGTGGCTCGACGCGGCCGGTGACGGGATCGAAATGCTCAAGGGTTCCACGGGTGCCGACCAGCCAGATCCCGCCCGTGATCGAGGCCGCCGTCGCAACGACCGAGGGGTTGGCGAGCGATTGCGGATCGTCTGCGCGATGCGAAAACAGCGCGAAGGTATCCCAGCGCGGAGGCAGGTGCCACAGCCCGCCCTCCAGGCTGGCAAACCACAGACCCCCTTCGCGGTCCTGATAGGCGGTGATCCAGTTCCGGTTGACCAGACCGTGCGCTGAAAAACTGTAGACCGGCACGCGTTCGACGCCACCATCGCCGGTACTCATCCCCAGGCCGGTGGCGGTATCCAGCCAGTAGCGCCCGAGCCGATCACGGAGCAGGACGCCTCTGACCTGCGCGGTGTCCGTACCGCTTTGCCAGGGGCGGGCCGTGGGCCGCCCGACGGTGTTGAACCGGACGGGGTTGCCGTCGAAATCGGCAATCCAGAGCACCTTGCCATCGGGCTCCTTGTACATTCTGTTGACCGACTGGGACGGGCCCGGAAGCGGCACGCGCTCCAGGCGTCGACCATCCCAGTGCACAAGCCCGCCCCAGGTGCCGATCCACAGGCCGCCGTCGGGCGCAACTTCCAGACCAACGATATTGTCGGACGGCAAGCTGGCGGCATCGCCGGCCTTTGCAGAAAAGTGCTGCATGCGACCGTCGGGCCGGTAACGATAGAGGCCTTGCTTGGCGGTGCCGATCCAGATATCGCCGTTGGGCGTTTGCGCCAATGACCACAGGGTGGCGTCGCGCAATTCCGGGAACTGCGGATCTTCCAGTCGTTTGAACGTGCGTGTGTTCGCTTCCAGATAGCCGACGCCGCCGTCCTCGAAACCCATCCACACCCGATCGTCGGCATCGACACAGATGGTCCAGACCACGTTGCTGGTCAGGCCATCTTCCATCCGCCAGATCCGGTAGTTGCGGCCATCGAATCTGGCCAAGCCGTCATCGCTGGCAAGCCACAGATATCCCTGTTTGTCCTCGGCCAACTGATTGATCGTGTCCGACGGCAGCCCGTCGGCGATCGTCAGCTGGATGGGCACCGGTGTTGCGGGCGTACGCGCCTGCACCGGAAGCACTGCCAGACACAGGCACACCCAGAGCACAGCGAGCTGCCGATGGGGCAAGCAGGATAGAAAGCGCACCGGATCAACTTCACGACAAGTCGGCGCATAGTGCGGGCCACGCGCGATGCGGGCAAGCACGCTACGCGCGTTCTGCGCGTGCGCTCAGGCCGCAAGACGCATGTGCGGCAGGGTCATTGGTCAGTCCACTGCACGCTACAGGGTTTGCGGGAAGCGGACCCAACAATGCATCCGCCGAAGCCTGCATGCGATGCGACCGCCCGCCGCGCTTCGGTTGGCAGGACACCTGCAACGCCCTTTCGCCTGCCGAGACCATCGCGACCCGCATCGCTGTTCGAGCAGCCCAATGCGGGCGAACGCGCCGCATGACACCTGAGCGTTTGCTCCGGTGACAGGACATCGGCACGGCTTGTTAGCGTTTGCGACGTAACGCTTCGGCAATGCTGTCGGCCAGCATGTCGCCAGTGAGCGGCTTGCGCAGGAAGGCGTCGAAGCCCGCTTCCTGCGCACTTGGTTCGGCGACCTCATCGGCGCGTGCAGTCACGGCAATCAACGGCATGTCGTAGCCGAATACCCGCAGTTGCCGTGCCAACGCAAAGCCATCCAGCCCGGGCAGATCCAGGTCCAGTAGCGCCAGATCGAACGTGTTGTCGGCCGCTTCGGTCAACGCCGCCAGGCCATGCGGGGCATGCACGACCGAGTGTCCCTGCGCTTGCAGCAGGCCGACGATGACCTCGGCGATGGTCGGGTCGTCTTCCACCAGCAGGATGCGCTGCGGTTTGACAGCCGTCTCGGCATGCGCGGTCTGGCCACCGAGTGCGGCGTTGGAAGCCACCCAGCGCAGCGGCAACTCCACCACAAAGCGCGTCCCCGCACCCAGCCGGCTGATCACCTCGATCTGCCCGCCCATGGCGATCGCCAGCTCCTGGCAGATCGCCAGACCTAAGGATGGTCTGATCAATG
>NZ_JAGHWR010000079.1:0-3243 GCF_017746155.1 Xanthomonas sp. D-36-1 | reverse complement strand
AATCCGCAACATCGTCGCCAGTGCGTACGGCTGCCGACCTGGCCGCCCCGACACTGGATAGTGCGGCGCGATCAGGGCAAGCAGTTGCTGCCACGGAACAACCTGCTCCATCTCGGCAAGAAAGATCTCGCGCCGGGTCTGCTTACGCTTGCCCAAGCCCTCAGCGTCACCGAACGTCAGCTGCATGGATGAATCCTCTACATAAGGCGATAGTGTCGCGCATCTGCGGTGAGTTGATCAGACCTTCCCTAAGGTCTAAATTTGAAAAGAGATATCGCGAGCGGCCGCGATCTTAAGGCCCTCGGCGGTTTGCATGGCCAGACTCAATTGCAGTCGACGAGCCTGGCTCAACCTTTTCGCGACAGCACATCCTTGAGCGCGTAGTGATCCAGTGCCAGCTCGGCATACATGCGCTTCATCCGGGCCAACTCGGCTTCCACGTCCTTCAGGTGCCGCAACTGCGATACCTGGCCGCCAAGCTGGTGTGCTGCCGGCCACCGATGATCAGGTGGTCAATGATCCGAATGTCCAGGAGGCCCAAGGCTTCCTGCAGGCGCTCGGTCACCTTGCGGTCTGCTTCGCTCGGCTCCGGATTGCCCGAAGGGTGATTGTGAAACAGGATGACTGCGGCAGCACTAAGCTCGAGAGCACGCTTTGCTACGACTCGGGGATGAACGTCGCAGGCATCGACGGTGCCGGAGAACAGGTGCTCAGTCGCGAGGATGTGGTGCTTGTTGTCGAGGAATACGGCGCCGAAAACCTCGTGCGGCAGGTGAGCGCAACGGGCGACCAAGTAGCTGCCGGCCTGCTCCGGGCTGTGGATGCGGCCTTGGCGTTGAAGGCGCTGTTCCAGAATGGTCGCGGCGGCGAGCAAGATACCCTCCTCGTCCATCTGGAGTTGGTATTGGGCCTTCAGGTCTTGGGTGCGCTTCATCGTTTTGTCTCCACCAGCGCGTTGTGCGCCTCGTGGGAACCGGCAGGCGAAGCGTCCGGCCCTACCGCACCCGAGAGCGAGCACCGCGCAAGCGGCGCATAGCGAAGGGCCGCAACAAAGCGCCAGCGACGAGGAGGAGGCTCGCCCTTGCCGATAGGGACAGCCCAGCCAAGATTCCCTTCAAGAGGCCCAGCGCTGGTGGAGACAGACCACGCATGCCCTACAAGGCCTGCAGGCCGAGCGGCATTCGGATGGGAGGGGGGTGATCGATGCCAGCAGGCGGCGCCTGGGCTTTGCAGCCAGTGGGGCTTCTGCGGACCTGTGCCTGCCTTACGCACGCATCGCTGCGCATGAGAAGCACGCAGGCATCGGGATGGGCTGGTCGACCCCTACGGGGTCAGACGTGTTCGTCTATGTTTCCCAGTCCGTGCCACGACAAGATTTCCGTAGCCCGACGGCCGACGAACTGCGCGTCCTCGCTCGTCATCGCCTTGCTCTCGATAGCAGCAGCCATGTTGGCAAAGGCTTGCCAAAAATGACGGCGATCAGGACTTGAGGCCCGCAGGGCGGGCACCGCAGCGTCCAGGCGTTCGAGGTGACGGCGAAGCTCGGCTCTGTCCACCCGGCTTGAGACACCGTAAGGACCCGTTACGGCAGCAAAGCTTGATTCTTTAGGCCTCTTTTTTGAAGTCGTGACCGGCCTCAGAAATCGACTCTTCGAACGAATTTGGCAAGACTGAAACCGAGCTATCCGCCTTTCGTAGTGATAGCCTCTCCCGAGGAATTAGCCGGCTAAAAAAGGATAGCGAATGGCTGCTTTTAGTGAAGATTTTCGAGGTGCGTTGAATCTTGCACATAGGATTTGCGCATTTTCCACAGAGCACGATCCAGGCAGAGAGGGCATGCAGCATCTACTCGCTTGGCAGGGATATTCGTTCGAGGCATTCTTCGATAGCAACGGCGCAGAAAGGATTGAGGAACAACTAGATTCTCTGGCAGAGAAAAATCCAGATCATCAAACAGCCGTCACGCTCCTGAAGGCGGAAACGACTGCCGTCCGTAGCCACCTGGATTGGTTAACGGGGCGCTTGTCAGACTGGAGACGAGGAGCCATCTGGCCAGGCACAAGACAGCCTGCCCTTACTGTATTGAGGGGTCAATCCAAACGTGGCATGGGACTGCTGGCAACACTTTTAAACAGCCTCAGCGAAATCCTTGCCGACTTAGTTCCTGGACTCAAGGCAGTCCTGGATGCTGTTAAAGAAGCCATCGAGCATTTCGCCAAATAGTGCTCGCAAATACATCAATCAGTGATATCAAAGGGAAGCTCGCAACGACCGGGAATGCCGAAAACCATCGCGCCCGAAGGGCGAATATGAGCGATCTCGTTCGGGTCAACAAGACTTCGACTCATCTCAAAAGAGCCGGGCTTGAATCTTGCCTCGTAGAAGTCCGGCTTGACCTTGTAGCCACTAAAAACGAGCATGAGCGCTGTCCTTACGTGCCTAGGACAGCGCATTCCGAAGGTAATCCCCGACAGTTGAAATGGCGCCTCTCCGGCCCCGAAGCCCCGAGACACATCGCGCCACTCGCTTTCGTATGCCCAATCGGGAGACTTACGGAAATAGGCTGACTCGACAACCGACGTCCCCCCGATTTTGAGTAGCACCGCAGTTTGGAGTCCAATTCCCTAACCGAAGGAGATTGGACGTGAAGAAGCGCTTTTCCGAAGAACAGATCATTGGCTTCCTGCGCGAAGCCGAAGCGGGCGTGGCGATCAAGGACCTGTGCCGGCGCCATGGCTTCAGCGAGGCCTCTTACTACCTGTGGCGCAGCAAGTTCGGCGGGATGAGCGTGCCCGATGCCAAGCGGCTCAAAGACCTTGAAACGGAGAACGCGCGGCTGAAGAAGTTGCTGGCCGAGCAGCTGTTTGAGAACGATCTGATCAAGGATGCGCTGCGAAAAAAGTGGTGAGCGCGCCGGCGCGTCGTGCGCTGGTGCGCGAGTGGATGGGGTGCGGTGCCAGCGAGCGCCGCGCCTTGGCAGCGATCGGCATGAGCGCCAGCGCGCTGCGCTACTGCCCACGCGAAGATCGCAACGTTGAGCTGCGCGAGCGCATCGGTGCGTTGGCGCATCGCCATCGCCGTTATGGCGTGGGCATGATCTATCTCAAACTGCGACAGGAAGGCCGCATCGTGAACTACAAGCGTGTGGAGCGGTTGTACCGCGAGCAGCAGCTGCAAGTCCGCCGCCGCAAGCGCAAGAAAGTCCCGGTAGGCGAGCGTCAGGGTAATCCCCCCACTTTTAGC
>NZ_JAGHWR010000078.1:0-38836 GCF_017746155.1 Xanthomonas sp. D-36-1 | reverse complement strand
GCGAGTTGTTCAGGGCGGACTATTGAGCACAAGTTCAAAGGAGTTGAGTCATGAAACCTATATGGCACGTATGTCTGTCCGTTTCGCTGCTGCTTCCCGCATTGGCGGGCTGCACGCCGAATACCTTCGAGTGGAAGGAAGAAATCCTGCTGCACGACGGCCGCAAGATCATCGCGGAACGCAAGGACGTGGCTGGCGGCTGGACGGAGCCCGGGCAATCGGGATCGACGCAGAAGAGAACGATCACGTTTCCAGATCCGAATGACCCTAAGAAGAAATATACCCATCAAATCACTGGTAGCAGTAATTACCTGCTATTGGATTTCGAAAAGGGAGTTCCTTGGTTGATCGTGAGTGTTGGGCCATTCAGTATGGATACCGATTGCCCTATCGGCTCCTATGAAACATTCACTCAAATAAATGGAAATTGGCGAAGCGTTAGTTACGCAAATTTGCCGAAAGACTTCGCTGCGCCAAATATGGCCACCGATTATGGGCCTGATTCGCCTGATTTAAGAAGGGCAAAGAAGTTGTTATCTGCTGAGCAGATTAAAGAAATAATTGCGGCGAAGAAAAGGAAGGCCGCAGGTTCGTATGGAACTACATGGCGTCTAGTGCAGAAGAACGATCACGGTCGGCCAATCGATTGTCAGGCGTATCCAGCGGTTAAAAAATGAGGGGTGAGAAATGAATCGCAACGTAGAACTCGCTTTGCTGGCAGGTGCGAGCTATGAATCTAGTCGAGCGGATATCAATAAGATACTGGTTCCGGAAGGGTGGGCTTCTTTAAATATTGCTGGTTGGCCTTATGGCAGCCAGCGCAGGCCAGAAACCAACGTGCCGGGCCGCGTCTACTGGCAAGACAGCACGACCGGCTTCGAGGCGGCGGCATATGTAAAAGGCAGCGAGGTCGTGGTCAGCTTCGCGGGCACGTATTTCGAGGGCGAACTGAAGCCCGACATGTTCGACAACAACGTGCCGCTGGGTGGGGGCAAGTTGACGGATCAGCTCCGGCAGGCGGCGGAGTTCGTGGTGCGGCTCAAGCAGAACCCCGCGATGGCGGGCAAGAGCATGGTGCTGACCGAACATTCGCTGGGTGGAGGCTTGGCCTCGGCCATCGGCGTGATGCTGGACGTCCAGGCGGTGACGTTCGACCCGGCGCCGTTCCGCGCAGCCGCCAGCATGGAGAACGCCCAGGCGCTCAACGCCTATTTGGAGCGCCAGGGGCTGGCGCCGGATGCCAAGCTCGCGAGCTACACGACTTCGGGGCAGGTGCCGGTGCCCGTGGGCCTGGCGTTGCGGCTGCTGGGGCCGGCGGCGGCCGGGGCGGGCACGGCCGCCGGCCTGCCCAGCGTGGTGATGGTGCCTGTGACCGTGGCCCGGGAGGCCAACGTGCGCGCCATCGCCCTCAAGGGCGAGATGCTGACGGGCGAAGGGGTGGACGTGTCGGTGCGCGATGCGCTGCGCATCTACGGCAACGGCCTCGATCTGGTGGAGAACGCCTCGGATGCGAGCGCGGTGGCGCTGCACTCGCAGGCATTGCTCACGCTGATGCTGGAGAGCCGCGACGGGTCTGCGGACCAAGGCTTCTATCTTGCGGCGCAGCGCTACAAGCCATTCCTCGGGCTGTTTTCGAATGCGGATCTGCTGGGTATACAACGCACGGATCAGCCAAACGCGACGTTGGCCGAACACATCCTACGCCACCAGTTCGGCATATCCGAGGGCAGTCCGAATAGCGCCCAAGCGGTGGTGGCGGACAAGATGCTGGACACGCTGGGCAAGGACTTGGGCAAGTTAGGTGTGCCCAACGGAGGGTTCGTTCAACACTTCCAGGAAGGCGTTCTGGCCAGTGTGCTGCGGCATTACTACAGCGCCACGAGCTCGGAGGCGACGCCGGATCGCTATGAAGGCGGGGCCCTCAAGCCGTTGCTCAAATCGGAAGCGGGCGGCGTGTCCTTCAAGGTGGCCGATGTGGAGGCCTCGGGGGGAACTTACCGTTCCTGGGGTTCGTTCGTCCAAGGCATCCTGGGAGAAACGCAGACCACCATTCCCCAACTGGACAATCGCAGTTATGCGGCTCTGGTGCGAGGGAACGTGCCTCTGTCCGAACGCGTGGCGGTGGCGACCAGCGGGGCATTGAATTACCAGAGCGCGGCCGACGACAAGCGCGATCTGGCGCTGGGGGCGGACGCTGCCGATGTGCTCAGCACGGGCGCTGGGCAGGATTTCATCTTCGCGGGCAGGGGCAACGACGTACTGGCCGGCGGCGATGGCAATGACACGCTGTTGGGCGGACTGGGTTCCGATACCTACCAGTTCACTGGCGGCTTCGGACGCGACTACGTTCTGGACCAGGACGGCCTCGGAGCGATCCAGATCGACGGCAAGACCCTGGGCGAAGCCAAGAGTGCCGGCAAGGCTGACGTGTGGGTGGCCGATTTGGACGGCCAGCGCGTCGGGCTGGCCGTGTACAACGACGCGGCTTCGACCACGGGCAAAAAGCTGGTCATCACGCGTGCGGGCAATGTCGCGGACACGATCACGATCGACAACTTCGACCTGACCAAGGCGAAGACGGACGCGGGCTACCTCGGCATCAAGCTGGAATCCAAGATGCGGCTGGCCTTGAGCGACAAGGCGGGCCCCAGTCCTTTCGAAGACCCTCGATTCGAACCGCAGGCGCTGGCGGGCCTCTCGACGGTCAAAGGCGGCGGTGGGGACGTGTTGTCCGTTCATCTCAACCGACCCGCGCAGGCAGGAGACACGGTCACGCTCTCTCTCAGCGCCATGCAGGACCAGTTCCGGATCGTGTCTGCCGGTGCGGTTCTGCCTCCCGGGGCCGGGGTGCTGACTCTGGTGGAGGGGCAGACCGAGATCGTTTTCGCACTGATGCAGACGGGGGAAACCGCATCCGGTGGCGCGGCCCGCATCGAAGCGACCTACAAAGGTAAATCCCAGGACGACGCAGGAACCCCGCAGCAGGCCGCCTCCAATCGTTGGGACGTGTCGCTGGTCGCATCGGCACAGACACCGCCAGCATCGAACTACGACTTGGCGACATCTGCGGGCCGCGACGCCTACGACCGTCTCACGCAGGCCCAGCAGGATGGGGGTCTGCGGGTGACGGGCGCCTTCCAGGCCGGCGGCAACCGGCACGGCGCGGCCGGGGGCGCGGGGGCGGACGTGCTGGAGGGCGGCGCGGCGGCGGCGTCTTCGCGGCAGTGGCTGTACGGCGAGGCGGGCGATGACGTGCTGTACGCGGGCGCCCCGGTGGACCTCTCCGCGGCGATCGCCGCCGGGGAGACGCAGGCGGCCAGCGGCAACGGCTTCGCGAGCCTGTCGGGCGGGCGCGGGGACGACCGGCTACTGGGCGGCGCGGGCGACGAGGTGCTCTACGGCGGGGCGGGCGACGACACCATCGTGGGCGGGGGCGGCGCGGACATCATCCTGGCCGACGGCAACGGCTCGGCGCTGGTGGTGGGCAATGCCGCCGACGCGCACGGCATGGGCACCAACGACCCGGCCACGGGCCAGCCGAGGCTGCTGATGGCGAGCATGGCGCTGGCGCAGATCGGCACGACGCCCTACGACAGCCTGGGCCAGCGCATCCGCAAGACGGACCTGCGCACGTTCGGCATCAACCCGCTGTCGGAAGTGGACGCCTCGGGCCTGCTGGCGATGCAAGCGCAGGACATCCGGCCGCTGGAGGGGGACACGACCCAGTACGTGGCGGGCTCGCAGGAGACGTTCGCGCAGTTGAACGGCAGCGAGGCATTCATGAGCAACGTGGGCCGGGCGGCAGGGGCCGGCGCGGACACGATCTACGCGGGCGCGGGCGACGACGTGGTGAACGCGGGAGCGGGCGACGACACGGTGTTGGCGGGCACGGGCAACGACATGGTGGCGGGCTACGACGGGGATGACTTCATCGACGGCGGGGCGGGCGACGATTGGCTGGACGGCGATTACGACGTGGTGCCGTCCGCAGGGCAGCAGGCAGTGGAGACGCTGACGATCCACGGCGCAAAGATGGTGGTGCGCAACGTGCTGGAGGCCTCGCGCCACGGCAACGACGTGCTGGACGGCGGAGCGGGCAACGACCGCATGCGCGGCGGCGGCCGTGACGACATCCTGCGCGGCGGCATGGGCAACGACGAGATCTTCGGCGACCAGGACGGGATGAACGGCCCGGAGGCGGGCGACGACTTCCTGGACGGCGGCGAAGGCGACGACACCCTGGTGGGCGGGGGCGCCGGCGACGTACTGCTGGGCGGTGCGGGCTCCGACATCCTCGAAGGCGACGACGCCCCGGACCAGGTGAATGCCCAGTGGCACGGCGCCGACCGGATGGACGGCGGCGCGGGCAACGACACCCTCGTTGGCGGCAACGGCAACGACGCGCTGATGGGCGGCGAGGGCCGGGACACGCTCTATGGGGGCGCTGGCCACGACACGCTGGTCGGCGGCGCAGGCGCGGACCTGCTGGATGGCGGATTGGGCAACGACACCTACGTGATCGATGCGGCCGACCTGCCCGAGGGATCGTCGGACGCGGCGGAACTGCTGCGGGACGCGGGCGGCGACGACACGGTGATGCTCTCAGGCGCGGTGTCGTCCTCGCGGACCGACAAGGCACAGGACCTGGCGATGCGCCTGGGCGAAGTCTCCGAGCGGCGGGGGCTGGTATTGGAGAACGGCTTCACGGGCGCGTTCGAGACGCTGGTGGTCAACGGCGTGCAGGTGTCCACCGCGCAGTGGATCCGGGCCAACGTGACGGAGGACAAGACCCTCACGGCCGACACGGGGGGCAAAGCTTACGGCGGGCGCGGAGCCGACCGCCTGAGCCTGGGCGGAGGGGGCGGCGCGCTGCAGGGTGCTGCAGGCAACGATATCTTCGACATCGCCCAGGCGCGGGACTCCGGCGGCGCCGTTCTGACCTTCGAGCGGGGCGACGGGCAGGACACCGTGACCGGCGCGGTGAGCGCGCAGACGCGGGACGCGCGCGCGGCCAACGTGTTCGAGTTCGGCGAAGGCATCGCTGCCGATGGCGTGGCGCTGGTGCGCAAGTTCGACGGCCAGGGCATGGCCCTGTACTTGCGCTATGGAGACGGCGACGACAGGGTGCGCCTGGACGGCCTCTCGGGCAGCGACGACCGGCCGTTCGACATCGCACGGTTCGCGGACGGCAGTGAACTCGCATGGACCGACCTGGTCGCGCGCGGCATCGTGCTGGACATGCGCGAGCGCACCGACGGCAGTGCGTGGTACGGGGAGGGCACGCCCTTCCGTGACCTCATCACGGGCCGCGATGGCGCGGACAGGATCTACGCGGGCGCTGGCGATGACTCGATCGCAGCCGGCTCCGGCGATGACCAAGTATGGGGCGGCGACGGCAACGACACCATCGACGCGGGCGTTGGCAATGACACGGTCGAGTCGGGCCAGGGCCGCGACATCTTCCTCTACGGCCGGGGCGATGGCGTCGACCGCTATTCCGCCGGAACGGCTGCGCCAGCGGATGGCGACGTGATCCGGTTCAAGGAGGGGCTCGCGCAATCCGACCTGATGTTCTCGCGCGTGGAGGACGATCTGCTGGTGCGGGTGATCGGCGCGCAGGACCGCCTCACGATCAAGGCGGCATTCACCTCGCAGCCGCTGTCGCGCATCGAGTTCGGCGACGGGCGCGGCGTGGCTTTCTCCGATCTGGCCCTCACGCCGGGCCAGGCCCAGGCGAGCGCCGGCGACGATGCGGAAATCCTCCTGTTGCCCACGGGCGATACGGTGGACGCGCTGGCCGGCAACGATACGGTCCATGGCGGCGCGGGCAACGACACCATCGATGGCGGCGCGGGGGCCGACACCCTGTACGGCGGCGCGGGCGACGACGTGCTGACCGATACGCGCGGAGACAACACCTTCGAGGCTGGCGATGGCAACGA
This sequence comes from Xanthomonas sp. D-36-1, assembly GCF_017746155.1. NCBI lineage: Bacteria > Pseudomonadati > Pseudomonadota > Gammaproteobacteria > Lysobacterales > Lysobacteraceae > Xanthomonas > Xanthomonas sp. D-36-1. The sequence goes on along the minus strand of NZ_JAGHWR010000078.1, from coordinate 32,894 downwards.
CCGCATCACGGGCGTGGGCACCTCCGTGGACGCGGGCGCTGGCGACGACGTGGTGGAGGTACCGGGCGCACGCGTGAAGCTCGGCACGGGCAGCGACACGCTGGTGGTGCGCAGGTCGGCCGCTCCGGTGGGCGCCACGCTGCTGGTGGACGGCCAGACCCGGGAAGGCTCTGGCCGCACGGTCCGCTTCGCCGCGGGCCTCGCCCCGGCGCAGGTGGGCATTGCCAGCGTGCCCGGCGATGGCGGCCGCAAGGATCTTCTGGTCACGTGGGCCGGCGAAGGCAGTACGGGGACGCAGGAGTTGCGCATCCTCGGCTTCATGGACTTCGCGGAAGGCCAGCGTGGCCTCCGGTTCGTGTTCGATGACGCGCCGCAGACCGTGTGGAACTGGGGCGACGTGTTCAACCGCGCGAACTCCGGCACGCCGGGCGACGATGCGCTCAGGGGAACGCCGGGCGACGACGAACTGCGCGGACTGGCGGGCAACGACACCCTCGACGGCTTGGCCGGCAACGACCTGCTGGATGGCGGTGCCGGTGCCGATACCCTGCGCGGGGGCGAGGGCAACGACACGCTGATCGCGGGAGAGGGCGCCGCCACCGGGAGCGACGCGCTCTACGGCGAGGCGGGCGACGACATCCTGGTGGCCTCGCTCACCGGTCCGTCCCAACTGTCCGGTGGCGAGGGTGCGGATACCTTCCGCATCGGCCCCTCGGGTGGTCCACACACCATCGTGCGCGACGATGCCGTGGCCCGGGACGTGCTGGAGTTCGATGCCGCGATCGCACCGGGCCAGGTGTCGGTGGCGCACGTGGACGGCTCGGCCGTTCTGAGCGTGAAGGACGTGGCGACCGGGGCACTCAAGACGACGGTCGTGCTCTCGGGGCTGTTTTCCAGTGCGCAGCCTGGGGGCGTGGCGCAGGTGCGCTTCGCGGGCGATCCGGCCACCGTCTGGACGCTGCAGGATCTGCAGCGCCAGGCACTCGTCGGCGGGGCGGGACACGACAAGCTCACGGGCTTCGGTTTCTCGGACGACCGCCTGGTGGGCGGGGCGGGCGATGACGTGCTGGCGGGCCGGGGCGGCAACGACGTCCTGTCGGGCGGTGCGGGATTCGACACGCTTGCCGGCGGCGCGGGCGATGACGTGTACCTCGTCGGCCGGGGCGATGGCCGCGACGTGATCATGGAGGCGGGCGGCTCCGACACGCTGCGTTTCGGTGCGGGCATCGCGGCGGCGGACGTGCGCCTGGTTCGTACCTCCAGCGCTCCGGCGGACGCCACGGGGCGTGCCGCGGGCTACGGCGCCACCGATTCCCTCGTGGTGGTGGTGCCCGGCGCGGGACAGGTGTGGATTCCGGGCTTCTTCGGCGCGGATGGCGGCGTGGAGACTTTTGAATTCAGCGACGGCACGCGCTGGAATGCGCAGGATATCCAGGGCCGCATCGTGGATGCGCGCGGCGCGGCCGGAGCCCAGCAGGGCACGGCAGCAGACGACGCCTTCACGGTCGATCACCCCGGCGATACCGTGGCCGAAGGCGCGGGCCAGGGCACGGACACCATCCGCAGCGCGGTCTCCTATGTGCTTCCGGCCGACGTCGAGAACCTCACGCTCACCGGCACGCTCGACATCGCGGGCGTCGGCAACGGCGCGAACAACGTGATCGTGGGCAACGCGGGCAGCAACGTGCTCGATGGCAAGGAGGGCCTGGACCGGCTCGAAGGCGGCGCGGGCGACGACATCTACGTGGACATGGCGGGCGATGCCTACTCCAGCAACAGGGACGAGATCGTGGAACAGGCGAATGGCGGCAACGACACACTGCTGCTCGACGCCAGGAGCCGGTCCCTCGCGGACAACGTCGAGAACCTCGTGTTGATGGACTGGACGAACACCACTCGCATCGTCCCCGTGGATTCCTACTACGGTTTTCAGGCTTCCTCTCTGTTGTACGACGGCCGTCCCGACGACACCCGGGTGCGGCTGTCGGGCAATGCCCTGGACAACGTCATCGACGCCACCAATCAAGGCCGCATCAGCACCATGATGATGCGCGATCGCTCCGACGCGTTCGGTGGCCTCGTGCTGGACGGCGCCGGCGACAACGACACGTTGATCGGCGGCGTGGAAGACGACTTCTACCTGGTGGACAGTGCGGGCGACAAGGTGCTCGAGACGGGGGTGGATGCCAACGGGAAGCAGCTTTCGGTCAACGACACGATCGTTTCCTCCAGCGTCTCCGTGGACCTGTCGGGCATCGCCAATGTCGAGCACGTCGAGCTGCTGGGCGACCAGACCTTGAGCGCCACTGGCGACGACCAGGCCAACCAGATCCGGGCGTCCAGGAACACCGCCCGCAACGTGCTCACCGGCAAGGGTGGCGACGACACCTACTACGTGGGACTCAACGACGTGGTGGTGGAGGCGGCGGGCGGGGGCACGGACCGCGTCATTCTCGACGTGATGGCGATGGGCCAGGCCGCGTGGCATTCCAGCGGGAAGGTTTTCCGGCTGGACGACTATGCGAACGTGGAGAACCTCGCCGCCAACGGCAGACTGCGCGGAATCGATCCTGCGCAAGGCGTCCACCTGATCGGCAATGCCGGTAACAACACGGTGAGCGGCTCGTTCCAGGACGACATCGTTGAAGGCGGCGATGGCGACGACGTCGTGGAAGACCAATATGCGGCCATCCGCCCCGCCGCGGCGCTCTGGTCCGCGGGCCAGGATCGGGACGAGCTGAAGGGCGGATCGGGCAACGACCGCCTCGTGAGCCATGCCGGTCGCGACACGCTGGACGGCGGCTCGGGCAACGACGTGCTCGTGGGCGGCGATGTCTATCTTTTCGGCCGGGGCGACGGGCGCGACGTCATCGAATCGTGGACGGGGCGGGTGAGCGGCGAGCGCAGCCAGACGCTGCGGTTCAAGTCGGGCGTCACGGCGCAGGACGTGGTGCTGCGCCGTGACGGGGATGCGCTGGAGGTGACCTTGCGCGGCGCGCAGGATGCCGTCACCGTGAAGTCCTTCTACCAGGACGCGGCGGTCAGCGGCGTGCGGCGCATCGAGTTCGCCGATGGCACGGCCTGGGAGTACGACACGCTGGTGCGCCGGGCGGATCCCAATGCCGTCAACCATGCGCCGGTACTGACCGCTCCGCTGGCAGACGCACGTGCATCCACCGGAGCGGCCTTCAGTCTCACGGTTCCTGCCGGAGCGTTCTCGGACGAGGACGCGGGCGACGTGTTGACCTACCGCGCCACGCGGGCCGACGGTAGCGCGCTGCCGTCCTGGCTGGGCTTCGATGCGGGCACGCGGACGTTCAGCGGCACGCCGGCCCAGGGCGACGTCGGCGCCATCGACGTGCAGGTTTCGGCCATCGACGCGGTGGGTGCTGTCGTGTCGGACACGTTCTCGCTGGTGGTCGACAAGGGCAACCGCGCGCCGGTCGCGGACGGCTGGATCGACACGCAGTATTTCACGGAGCAGACCGCCTTCCGGTTCACCGTGCCCGATGGGGTGTTCTCGGATCCGGACGGCGATGCGCTGCAGTTCAGCGTGCGCTATCCCGCCAGCGCGGACTGGAAGCTGCCGTCCTGGATTTCCTTCGATGCCGCCACCCGCACGTTCACGGGCACGCCGCCGAGCAGTGTGGGCGGACAGCTCTTCAACTTCGAGGTCGTGGCCACCGATACCTCCGGCGCATCGATGGACGTCGGCTTCGCTCTGATCGTCAACCAGGCGCCCGAGGCCCGGCAGGCGATCGCGGCGCAGTCGTTCAAGCAGGGCGGTGCCTGGAACTTCAAGGTGCCGACGACGGTCTTCGTGGACGATGACAAGGACGCATTGGTCTACGGCGCGACGCTCGCGAATGGCGCGGCGCTCCCGGCCTGGCTTACTTTCGATGCGCAGTCGCAGACGTTCAGGGCTTCCGCGAACGCGCCCCTGGGCACCTACGAGATCTCGGTGAGCGCCAAGGATCCCTGGGGAGCCCAGGCGGCCCAGAAGTTCGCCGTGACCGTGCAGTCGTCCACCATCACCGGCACGTCCCGCAACGACACCCTCACGGGCACGGCCGGCAGCGATACGATCGACGGGCTGGCCGGCGCCGACACCATGTCGGGCCTCGCGGGCGACGACACGTACGTCGTGGACAACACGGGCGACCGGGCCGTCGAAGCGGCGAATGCCGGGACGGACACGGTGATGTCCAGCGTGACTTTCACGCTGGGTGCCAACGTGGAGAACCTCGTGCTCACCGGAGCGGGTGCGATCAACGGCACGGGCAACGAACTGAGCAACCGGCTGACGGGCAACGCAGCCGCCAATGTCCTCACAAGCGGCGCGGGAGCCGACACCTTGGATGGAGGTGCCGGGGCCGACACGTTGATCGGAGGGCTGGGCAACGACACCTACTGGCTCGGTCGTGGGTACGGCACCGACACCGTGCAGGAGAACGACACCACCAGTGGCAACCTCGATATCGCCAAGTTCGCGGGCGATGTGTCGTCGCGCCAGCTCTGGTTCCGCAAGAGCGGGAACAACCTGGAGGTGAGCATCATCGGCACGGGCGACAAGCTGGTGATGAGCAACTGGTATGCGGGATCGCAGTACCAGGTGGAACGCTTCCAGGCCGGCGACGGCAAGGCGCTGCAGGCCAACCAAGTGCAGAGCCTCGTGCAAGCCATGGCCACGTTCTCGCCGCCGGCCGCGGGCCAGACCAGCCTGCCGGCGAACTACCAAAGCAGCCTGGAAACCACCTTGGCCGCGAACTGGAAGTGAGCGCAAGACGCCGCGACGCCTCCTGGCTTCAGAGCTCGGGGGCGTCGGGCGTATCCACGCGGGCGGCAACCGTTGGTGCCTGGGCGCTTGCCGAAGCGTCCTTCAAATGGAGAAACGGGTTGTTCGCCAGCGGTTGCGACAGCACCGAGAGCGGATCGCGCAACAGGTAGCCATGGAGGCGGCGGGTCTTTCGGGGGCCCGCCACCTCGCAGGTCCAGATGTTCAGTCCGTTGTCCTGCTTGCGGTGCAGGCGCAGCCGCTCGAATTGCCGCTGTACCCATTGCCACTCGGCAAGTTCTTCGCCTTTCGCCAGCGCTCTGACGGCCGGATGCTCCTGCGCGTAGCGCTGGAACACGCCCGGGCTCACGAGATAAGCGGTATCGGCCACCGTATGCACCAGTGCCTTCGCGTCGTTGAGGATGAGGCGGCGCTGTTGCAGGCCCTGTCTGAGCCACGCGATGAAGTCCTGCCCGGACGGAGCGCTGGAGGGCGGACGCGTCGCGGTCGCAGTTTCTTCTTTCGCGACTTCGCGTGGCGGACTCCGCGGCGCGGGTGCTTCCGCAGGCGCGGTGTCGGCACGGTGTGCCGAGGGTGGCGCGGGCCAATCTGGCTGCAGCAATGAGAGCAGTGCGTCGACACCATCCTGTCGCGGAGACGGCGTTGGCGTGGCATCGGCCTCGGTGCCCTCGGCCACCATGGCGCTCTGGTCGTTGTCCGGGGGCTGGACGGCTGGAGATGGCGGAGCCGACTCCGCATCCTGCAGCACCTGCACGGTTCCCGCGAACGGTGCGGGACGCTCTGCCGCATCCCAGATCAGCGCGGGCGACAGGCGCAGGAAGGTGAAGGTGTTCGACCATCCGCTTTCGCTCGCCACGCAGGCCCGCCAGATGGCCTTGCCGTCCGGCGTGGGCAGGGCGATGCCATGGTCCTGCAGCACATCGAACACCGCCGTATTGCTGGATGGAATGCCGTCCATGCCTTGGCCGAGCAGGTGCGCCCTGAGCTTGTCCGAGACCGTCTTGCTGACGAGCCACAGGGCATCCTGGGTCAGCCATCCGTCCGAAGCCTGGGGCTGGTTGATCTGCAGCTGTTCGCGCAGCAGGTAGCGCAGGCCGTCCAACAGCTTTCGCTGCAGCGCATGGCGCGGCGCGGCCAGGGCCTTGGCGGGGTCGCCGCCCAGCGACTGCGCCACGGAAGCCTGGTCCGCCTGGACGACCAGCTCACCTAGCACGCCCGCGTGTTCGTGCTGTCCCGCCAGCACGAAGAGCAAGGGAGTCCACAGGTCGGGGAAGCCGCTCAACCAATCCAGGATCCCTGTGTCCAGCACCCGCGCATACAGCAGGCCGCCCGCGGCGCCATGCAGCCGGTATTCGCGTCCGGAGCGGTAGCGGAAGCGATAGGGTTGCCGCAGCACCCCATGCCATGCGCGCCACGTGCTGCCGTCCTCCTGCTCCACGTCGATGTCGACGGCGATCTTGCCGATGTCGTGCAGGAGCGCCGCATAGGCCACACCCGCGGTCCAGACCTCCGCCTGCGCGGCCTGCGATTCGGGTGTCGCACCCGCCGGCAAGAGGTGCGACTGCCGCAGCTTGAGCGCGTAGGCGACGATCTCCAGGCCGTGGTCGAGCATGCCACCGGGGTGTGCGTGGTGGTGGCTCTCGGACGCCGGAAACAGTTGCACGAGTTCCGCGTAGCGCCGGATTGGGGCGAGGTACAGGGCCTCGAACTGCGCCCGCGACAGCGACGTGCGCTGCCAGATGTGCTCGATTAGCTGCTGCCGGCGCACCGGCGCCAACAACTCGGAGGCCGAGAGCGGCGTCCTCCAGCCCGGCGCGGAGCCACGGCCCGTCCCCGTCTCCGGGGAGCGGGTCGTCGTGTCGGCTGTGGGCGCCTGCCTGCCCGCGCGCTGGAACAGCTGGAATGGCCGGAACATGGGATGGCGGTCGTTGGATCGTCCGGTATGGCCCGCAGGCTCGCCGCATCCATGGGCATGGGCGGCACGCGGCACCGAAGGTTCGCGCAACGCGCGCGCGACGTCAGCCCTGAATCGGGCAGCCAGTGCCACCGCGATGGCGATGGCCGCTGGTGCCTCCTAGTGCAACCTGTGTCTTGGCCATCGCCATCCAATAGAGCGCGGGTCCATGGAAGGCCCTGCGCGGCCTACCAGCGCACGCCTTCCAGCGGATTCCAGCTCGTGCTGCCTTTGATCTTGTGGAGGTAGTAGGCGTAGTTGGCGGTCATGCCCACCAGCAGGGAGTACGCCAGACCGAATGAGCGCAGCGCGTAGTCCGGAAGGAACGAGCAGATGAAGCCGATCACGAACGATGCGCCGATCAGCACCAGCGCCTTGCGCCACATCCCGAGGATGAAGAAGTAAATGAAGCCGAAGAAGAAGGCATAGAAGTTCATGTTGAGCTTGACCTTCTGGCCGAACGACAGCGCACTGGAGCGCATGGCGGTTTTGAAGGTGGAGGACTTGGGCTCGCCGTAGCGGTCGTAGAAATCGAACCGGAACTGCCATGTGGGGCTGTACTGCGAATAGTCCTGCGCTGTGTCATTCATCGGTGCATGTCCTGCGGGTGGAGTGGATGGATCGGTGGATGGGTCGAGGGTGGCGGGGCGGTGCCATCGACAGGTGCCCGTGCCGCGGCAAGCGAAGGAGGGCGCCAAGGCCGCACGGGACGCCATGTGGGTTGCGCGAGCGAACGCGCCCATCGCATGGGCGCCGGCCTCATCGCCTCACTGCCTCAACGTCTCAGGCTTGGCCGAGGCCCGCGTCGCGGCCGCCCTTGCCAAAGAAGGCACTGGCCGCGGGCCGCAGCAGGAAGAACACGACAACGCCGAACAGAATGGCGCCGGGAATCAGGGCCAGCTTCATGGGGGCGGTCGCGAATCCGATCACCAGTCCGATGGCGCCCCAGCCGATGTAGAGCGTGCGCCCCCAGGCCAGTCCCTTGAGGAAGGCGAGGGCGCAGACGAACTGCACCGCCAGCCCGAAATACCCGATCGCGTACTGCGCCCACAGCGGCAGCAATCCCTGGCGCATGACGTTCTCGGCCGCGGGATTGCCATGGGCCATCGCGAAGGAGACGACCGTCAGGACGCAGGAGACGATCAACAACCAGGCGATCACGGTGAGGGAGGTGGGACGGGGTGCTTTCATTTCCTTTCCTTGGGGTGGTGTGAACGGACGCCCCATCGGGGCAGGTGGTGCGGGTGGTGCGTGTTGTTCGGGCGGCGTGGCATGGGGATGCACTGGAGCGCCGGGCCGCTAGTGCCCAGGCAAGCCACCGAACTTCTGGGTGTACTGCAGGGCGAACCGCCGCCCGGTCGTGTCGAACCACGACGCGTCGTAGTACGGGTAGATCGTCGCGCTGCGGTCCACCGGCGGCATGGCGTCGAAGAGATTCGTCACCGCCAGCGACAGCTGCGCACGGTCGGTCACGCGATACTGCAGCGTGCCGTTGAAGCGGTAGGTCGCCGCGATCCACGGACTGCTCGCGCTGTCCGGTGCATGGATTTCCAGGTAGGAGTCCGCGCTGGGCAGGCGGCCCAGGCGCTGGCCCTGGAGGCTGGCCGACCAGGCATTGCGCGACCAGCGGAGTGTGGCGTTGGCTTTCGTGCGGGGCGCGTCATAGCCGCTGTTGACCGCGAACGCGCTTTCGAGCGCCGCATCCTCGTCGCGCTGGATGCGATGGCGATGCACCCAGGTGTAGTTGATGAGGAGGTCGAACGCCCCCCAGCGTGTCTGCGCCTCGTAATGGAGGGCTGCGTCCACGCCGCTGGTGGTCTCGCGCGCGATGTTGATCGGCGCCACCGAGACGGCGGACAGCACGCCGTCCGCCCTGCGTTCGACGCGGCCCATCGCCTCCCGGCAGGCGCTGGAATCCGCGTCGCGCTGTCCCAGCCGACAGTCCGCCTCGTCGCGCAGGACTTGGTCCACGCGCAGATCCTGCACCTGGTCGCGCATGTCGATCGCGTAATAGTCCGCCGACAGGTCCAGGCCCTGCAGCGGGGACCACACCACACCGGCGGTCCAGGCGGTGCTCGTTTCCGGCTGGAGAGCCCGGTTGCCGCGACGTCGGCGCACCAGCGCCTCGTCGTTGAAGCCGCATGCGGCGATGCTCGCCTGGCCGTCCTGCGTGGCGCAGCGGTAGTAGTCCACGCCCGTCGCTTCATCGTTGCCTTCGCCTGCAAAGAGGTAATGCAGGTCCGGGGCACGAAAGCCCGGCCCATAAGAGCCCCGCAACAGCAGGCTGTCGCGCGGCCGCCATTCCCACCCCGCGTTCCAGGTGAAGCGTCCGGCGCGCCGCCCGGCGTAGCGGTACTGGTCGAAGCGCGCGGCCATGCCGAGGTTCACCCGTTCGGCCACGGGCAGGCGCAACTCGCTGGCGATCGCCCAGCGATCGCGGTCTCCGCTGCCGTCGGCATCGCGCCAGCTGTAGTAGTAATACTGCGTCGCCAGCGGGTCGGGGCGCAGGTCGTAGGACTGTCCTCCGACTTCGGCCGTCATCGACAGGGCCGCCTGTCCGCCGGGCAGGCTCCACCACTGCGCATTGGTCAGCGTGGCCGACAGGGTGTCGGTGCGCGAGCGCGGCGCGTATTCCGTGCGGGCGGCGATGGCGTCGTACTCGGCGCGGCGCAAGGGCGTATAGAGGCGTGCGGGATCGGCATCGAACACGGTATAGCCCGAGTCCGGATCCGTGCCGGACGGCTGGCCGAGGAACAGCGCATTCGCGCGCGCGGCCACGATGCGCGGCCAACTGATGCGGGCACGGTACTGGGCATGGCTCAGGGCCGTTTCGTAGGACCATGCCTCGCCGAACGCGCCTTTGAGGCCGGTCGTGATTCCCAGGGTCTTCTGACGCGTCTCGATCAGGTTGCGTCCCAGTCCGCCCATTTCCTCGGGAGTGAACTGCCGGCTCCAGTATTCGACCTGCCCGGTCGCGCGGTTGTAGAACTCGCCTTGCTCATTGCCGTCCGCCGCCATGTAGGACCAACCGGGAACATCGCGAAGCAGCGCAACCGCATGCACGCCCAGCTGCACGTCAGCGAACCATTGCAGGGACTCGCCGAACGCATAGCGCATCGAGGCATGGGCGTTGACGCCCCGGCGGCGATTGAGCACCGTGCCGTAGCCGATCGACGTGGAGCTGCCGCAGTAGTGGCCGGGGCCGCGCCGGCCGGTCGCCGGATCGAGCGCGCCTTGCCCGGCGCGCGCGCTGTATCCAGTGCTGCCGCCATTGAGCTGCGCGAGCGGCGCGCAGGCCGCCTCGCCCGGATCCAGATAGGTGCCGCTGGCGTCGGTGCGCAGGAAGGTGCGGCGCGGCGCCGCGGCGCGTTCGGCCGGTGCGTCGCGGGTGGAATCCTGGCGGCTGCGCTCGTAGGCCCAGAGCGGTTGTTGGGAGACGGCCTGCAGGCCGAACACGCCATCGAAGGCGCCGTGCGAATAGCCGCTGGAGACCGCCAGCTCCGACGACTGCGCATCGCCCCGGTCCGTCTGTCCCACGCGCGCGTCCACCGTGGTGCCGTCGGCCCGCTGCTTGAGGAGGATGTTGACGACGCCGGCGATGGCATCGGAGCCGTAGACCGCCGATCCACTGCCGGTCAGGATCTCGATGCGTTCGACCAGGGCCAGCGGCAGGTTGGAGACATCGGCGAAGTTGCTGCGGCCCTGGAAGGGCATCGGGAAGTCGGCGATGCGTCGGCCGTTGACCAGCACCAGCGTGTGGTTCGGCCCCAGCCCGCGCAGATTCACCTGTTGCGATCCGGGGCTGTAGTCCGCGCTGCCGAACGACTGCTCGCTCTGCGTCTGGCCGATGTTCTGCGTCATGGCACGCAGCACGTCCGGCACGGTGGCGAAGGCACCGGCCCGGATCTGCTCGGAGCTGATGACCGCCAGGGGCGCCGATCCCTCAACCTGCGCGCGTGCGATGCGTGAGCCGGTGACCTGGACGGGTTCCAGCGCGACCGGTGCCGGCGGAAGGCTGTTCGCCGCTTGCGGTGGCTGCGCGCCATCGGCCGCCTTCGGGGGTGCCGGCTGAAGCAGGACCGCGCCGGAAACATCGCGGTGCGCCACCAGACCGGTGTCCTGAAGCAACTGCTCCAGCGCCTGATCGGCATTCGATGCCCCGTGGGCGCCGCGGCTGGAGAGGCCCTGGATCTGCTGCGTCTGGTAGAGCAACTGCAGCCCTGCTTGCCGGGAAAGGGTGTCGAGCGCCGTGCCCAGCGGGCCGGGCGGGATGTCGATGGTGGCGGTCGCCGCGACGGCCTGCAGGGCGAGCGCACCGCAGATCAGGCCAAACCATCGCGGGCACGCACGCAGCGGCATCCAGTCCTTCTCTGACGATTCACGGCGCTCCGTTGCGCCCGCTAGTAAAGACGAACGAATGCGCCGGATCCCCCACCCGGGAGTGCGGGGCACCGCGCGGCTGTCGCCCGCTGCCGGTCAGCGGGCGTGGAGGATGACCTGTCCGGCGCGGGATTCGGCGCGGATCGGATAGCTGTGCTCCAGCAGGCGCGCGAATCCTTCGGCATTGCGCCAGCTGAAACGCCCGCCGATGCGCAGCTCTTCCAACTGTGCATCGGCCAGCACCAGTGGCCGCGTGTTGAACCGGTTGAACTCGGCCACCGCATCGCGCAGCGGTGCGTCGGTGAAGCTGAGGTAGCCCGATCGCCAGTCCACCTGCTGCTCTGCCTCCGCGATGGTGCTGCTGCGCACCAGGACGCCGTGGGGTCCGGCCACGGCGATACCGCCCGCGGCGATGAGCACCGGAGGCTGGGGCTTGCCACCCTTCGGGTCGGCATCCAGGCGCACCGTGCCCTCGGTGACGACCACCCGCAGTTCGTCGCCATCACGGCGCACGGAAAACTGCGTGCCCACGGCCACGACGCGGCGCGCACCGACCTGCACGACGAATGGGCGGCTTGCGTCCTTGGCGACCTCGAAGAACGCCTCGCCCCGCTGTAGCGCGATGTGACGCTCATGGCGATCCAGCTCGACGCTGATGCGCGTGTCGCTGCCCAGCGTGGAGCGCGAGCCATCGGCCAGCGACAGCGATCGCAGCGCACCGGGCATGCTCTGGTAGGCGTTCGCCTGCTGCCGTTGTTCGGGTGGGGCATGGTCCAGGAACAGCGCGCCGGCAATGAAGATGCCACCGGCCAGCGCGACGGCGAGCGAAAGTTTCCAGCGGCGTTGGTGCTGCACGGCATGGGGGAGGGCCGGAGTGCGCACCGACTCGCCATGGGCTGCGGCGGCAAGGGCGCGGCCGCTGAAGCGCCCGCGTGCGGGTGGCCCGCCCTTTGGGAGGCCGGCGGCGATCGCTCTCAGGCGGTCGGCTTCCCGCCAGGCCGCCTCCAAGCGCAGGAAGGCGACGCGGTGCGCCGTGGACTGCGCCAGCCAGGCGTCGAGTTGCACCTGGTCGCTCGCATCCCACGCCTCGCTCTCGCGCCGCGCCAGCCACTGCGCGGCGGTGTGCTCAATCTGCCTGCTGTCCATCGCGCGTCGACTTGAGTGCCTTGGCGGGCGCCGCAAGCGGAGGCGCCGCCGAGCCGTGGAAATAATCGGCCAGCAGGCGAATGCCCTTGGCCATGTGTTTCTCGACGGTTTTTTCGCTGATACCCAGATGCACGGCGACCTCCTTCTGCGACAGTTCCTGCACACGGCGCAGCCACACCACTTCGCGGCAGCGGTCCGGCAACCGATCGAAGGCATGGGTCAGGCGGGCGAGCAACTGGCGTCCTCCCATCCAGCGTTCCGGGGTGCACTCCTCCACTAAGACGAGCAGGGCGTCCGGATCACCCACTGCTTCGATGGAGACCACCCGGCTGCGCCGGATGCGATCGGTGACCAGGTGATTGGCCGTGGCAAAGAGGAATGCCCGAGGGATGTCTGGAAGCTGGCGGCTGGCCGACTCGTAGACGCGCGCATAGACCTCCTGGCGCAGATCGTGAACGTCATCGGGGTTGGGCCAGCATCGCCTCAGATAGGCGACCAGGGCGGTCTCGTGGATGAGGATGTGCTGGACAAACCATTCGTCGACGGCGCTGGACATTCGGCCAGATTAGCCCAAACGGCCGCGCTTGGCAGCACCGTTCGCGCACCGATGGAGGGTAGGGAAATGGCGCGCTCGTTCGACGCTCGTCGCAGAGGCGCTCTGTTGCAGGACGGGGCGAAGCAGGATTGCCGGCAACGGATTGCCAAGCGAATCCTCCTCTGGTGGAACGGCGGTGGTTTCCTGAATTGCTGCATCGGTGAGAGCGGTTGGGATGCGGCGAATGGGGCGCATCGCCCGCGGCATGCGGTGGGGAAGTCGGCTCTTCATTCGTCTTGATACAGGCAGGGCGGCTGAGTGCATGGCGCGGGCGGTTGGAGTTCGAACTGGCCTGTGTAGCCTGCCTCCCTGAATCTGCCCATGTGTTTCCTGACCCAACCACCAAGGAAGAGATCGATGAAACTTCGTTATCGTCTGCGTCAAATCCCGGCAACGGCCGTGCTTCTTGCCGCGCTGTTCGGCGGTACCGTCGCATCCGCACACGCGGACACACCGCGTGCAGAAATCGCCTCGCAGGTGAAGACCTATGCGTCCAAGGATGGCATCAAGGCGTGGACGCTGCGGTACGGACCGCGCGAGAAGAACCAGGCATTGATCCAGGTCACGGACTCCGACAGCGCGATCGACAAAAAGATTCTGTTGGCGACCACCGCCGCGACGGAGAAGGACACCCGCTACACGGTGCAGCTCAACGGCCGGCCCTATGTTCTGCTGATCCTCAGTGGAAGCGCCGGTGAGCTCTATATTCCAGGATCCCCGAACCCTGCGTGGGTGCGTTACGACGAGTACCTTTCCGCGCAGAGCAATCCCGAGCATTACTTGACGGACTACGAGCAGCAAGCGAAGCCGTAGCCGTAGCCGTAGCCGTAGCCGTCAAAGATACACGTTCGCCTTGCCCGACGAGATGTGCTGGATCCCTGCTGTTTTCCCCGCAGCAGGGTCTTGTCGCAAACCAGCAGTCCACTTAACTACGACACCGTTTTAAAGGTAGTCAATCCGACAGGCCCTGACGCCCACGCGTCTCAAGGACAAAGCCGCCGCTCAAGAGTGCGGTCCCTCCCTGCTCGCTCGCCACCGAGGCAATCGTCGTTCATTCTTGCCCTTCGGAGCCCGGTTCCATGCATCACCCTGTGTTGTCCACTGTGACAACTGTCCTGCTTGCTGCCATGCTTTCTTCCATGCGTTTCCTGATCCGCTGACCATGGCCCTGCTGCTGTGGATCACCATGGACTTGTTCAAAGCGATCCTCTGAACGCTTCTGGTGCAGTGGTGCCCCGCGATGTTGATGGCCAAGTGGCTTCCGCGCATGCGCAGGGGTGGTCGCGTGGCTGACAGGGTCACCGGGTTAGCCGGTGGCGCGGCAGGCGGACTTGGCGGCTTTACGGGTGCTGCCCAAGCTGTGGTGCGACCCGCGCGGTTACGACAGTAACCCGCAGCGCGCCGTGATCCAGAACTTCAACCTGTCCATGCCGCTGTTCGCCATTGTGGCGCCTGCGATGCTGATCCCCATCCTGCCCGGCGGGCGCGTACTTCGGCTTGAGCGAAGCGACCTTTCGGCAGCCCGAAGAACGGTCTGCTTCATCTCGCCCAGGAAAACTTTATTGCGAGTCTTCCTGGGCCATTGGGTCCACGCCCAGAGGAATTTATTCATGCCGAAATTTCCCGTGATGCTTGGCTCTGACCGCAGCGCAAACCGGGAATTTTTGAAGGCCATTCCTAGAAATTGCACCGCGCTTGATGTGGGGGAAGGGGCGATTGTTTTATCGGAGTTCCGCGTGTAGTCTGGTCTGCATAGCGCTACTAACACGAGTTCCCACGTTACGACGAAGCCTTGGAGCAATAGTTGCAATGGAAACGGGAGTTGCCAAAGTAATGTTGTCCGTGGAATGCGCGGGATGTATGCCAGCCTAGTTGCCGGTGCAAGGGCATTGTTTGTGAAGGGTGCACGCTCGGCCACTGTGGCAACGGCACAGTCCCGGCAAGCGTGGGTCATCGTAGCGCTGGCAACCCTGGCAATCGCGCTCAACGCGTGCATGTTTGCGCTCATGTATGGCCTGCTGGTCAAGCCACTGCCCTTTCCGGTAGACGATCGTCTGGTGACGCTGCAATTGCGCTCAGACACCCTGGGGCTGGATTTGGGCTGGTCGGTTCCCTTCCTGGAGACTGCGGGCAGCCCGGGGCAGAGCCTTCAGCGCATGGCTGCCTTCAAAACCTCCGAACCCACCCTATACAGCGACGCCGCACGGATGATTGGCAGTGTCTCGGCGGTCACCGTCAGCCCTGACATATTCCCGTTGCTAGGTATCCATCCGGTCGCTGGTCGCCTGTTGAACGCCGACGACACGAGGATCGGTGCTCCCTGCCGCGCTGTGGTGGGCGCCGACTTCCATGCGCAAATCCTTGGTCGTGCTTTTGCCGAAGGAGAGCGGCTGAACGTATCGGGCGCATCCTGCCTGATTGTTGGAGTGGTTCCCGAAGGCAGCGGCTTCCCGGACGCGAAGCGTCACCTGTGGCTGCCGATGAAGATCAGCGAGCAGGATCGCTCGGCCGAGGCGGCTGGATCGTTCGGCGACCTCAAAGCGATCGCCCGTCTCGCGCCTGGGCAAAGTAGCGACGACGCCACCCAGGAGATGCGCAGGAGGCTCGCGGCCGACCGGCGCTTGGACTGGATCGTCGAGCAGGTCGCAGCAACTCCATCGGCCCGTCCCTTGCGCTTTCTGTGGGTTGGCGACCGGGTCTTCACTCTGACGTTGATGTCGCTGGCCGCGCTGATGGTGTTCGCCGTGACTACGGCCAACTTGTGCAATCTTTTCGCACTCAGCGTGATCCGTCGTCAGCACACGTTCGCGCTGATGGAGGCGCTCGGCGCAAGGCGTGCGCGAAACTTGGCGCTGATTGCCTGCGAGGCCTTGTCGCTGGCCATGCTGGGGGCATTGGGTGCGTTAGCGTTTCTGGCACCGGGCATGCGCTTTCTGCAGCGAGCGGGAATGCTCCCGGCCAACGTGCCTCAGCATGTAGGCCTGGATTTGGCGACTGTTGCCGCGATGGCGGTCATGGTGGCAGTCATTGCCGTGGCCATGACCGTCGCTGCGGCGGGATTGCTGTGGCAGAACCTGGCCCAGTCGCTACGTCATGGCGGCAATGGGCAGACCGGCTCGGCCCGCGGGGCACGATTGCGTCGTCATCTGGTTGCCGCTCAGATCGCTTGCACTCTGGTGCTGGTGTTCGGTACCGGACTGCTGATCCGCAGCTCGGACAACCTCATCGCCGAAGACATCGGCTTCGCCCGCGGTCCGGTATCGGTCGGCCAGTTGGGTGCCGATCGACGCTCCATAGACGTCAATGTCCGACCGCTGCGTCAGGCGCTGGCCGCCTGGCTGGATGAAGTAGGAAATGCACCGGGCATCCGTGAGGTCGCCTTGGCAAGCACGGCTCCGTTCGGCGACAACGTGTCACTGGCGACAATGCATATCAAGGATGGCGACGGTGGTCCACGGGAGATCAACGCCTACGAAGTGTTCGTCAGCCAAAATTATTTCCGGGCACTGGGTCTGCCGCTGCTGCAGGGACGCGGCTTCCGTGCTGACGAAACGCGGGTTGGCGCGCCGACGATCATCGTCGATGCCACGTTCGCGAGTCGCTACTTGGGAGACGGCGATCCGTTGGGTCGTCTGGTCAGTGTCAGTGGGCCAAACGGCTTACGGGACCATCGGGTTGTCGGCGTGGTCGGCGTCGCGCGCCAGCGCTCCCTTCGTTCGCGTGACGAATATGCCACTGTCTATCGGCCCATGGAAACGCCCTGGCCGCTTCCAGACATGCCAGCCGACAGCGTTTCGGTGATCGTCAACACATCTCTGCCGTTGTCGGCAGTCCGACCGATGCTGGAGCATCCGCTGCGACGATCTGCCGCTGGCCTTCGCTTCCATGAGATCAGGACCATGCAGGCGATCGTGCAGGAGACATTGGGCGATGCGCTGCGTTTGAACATGATGCTCAAGCTCTTGGTGAGCGTGGCTATGGTCCTGTCCGCTGTGGGCCTATATGCTTTGCTTGCCTTCTCTGTGGCATCCCGTACCCGCGAGTTCGGTGTGCGCTTGGCGTTGGGGGGGGATCGTCGCCATTTGCTGGCCCTGGTTGGCGCCGAGGGCGCTCGCCTGTACGCCGCAGCCGCATTGGTCGCGCTTCCTGCTGCGCTGCTGGTTGGTCGATCGCTCTCGGACAGGTTGTTCGGTATCGATCCTTTCGATCCGCTGTTGATGCTGGTTGTCCTGATGTTGTTCGGCCTAATCTGCGCAGTAGCCAATCTGGTACCGGCGTTGCAAGCCTCACGGGTATCGCCGATGGAGGCCCTGCGTGGTGAATGAGCCAAGACCTGATCAATTCCGTGCTACCACGGATGCCCGTTGCCGGCCAGGCAACATTCAAGAAGGAGCTGAGATGAGCATGTCCAATGATGAGAAGAAGAGCGCTGTCGATCGTAAGGAAGCCGCACGCAAGCTTGCCATGCGCGTGTTGACGGAGTCGGAGGCGCGCGATATCGCCGCTGCCGGTGCATTCGTGAAGGTCGGCCCACCGACCCCGGTCAAGCCGAACATCGCTTGATGAACTGACCTGCATGCGGCGCCGGTAGGCGCCGCATGCGCAAGAAACATGGCGCAGCGGCCTGGCTCTCACACGAGTACCGGTCGGACAGCTGGAGTGGCCGCATGGAAGTGCTTTCGGAAAGCCCCCGTATTTCCTCGCTGGTGGTGAATCTGAAACTGTCGGAGCGATGCAATCTCAATTGCGATTACTGCTACTACTATGCCGACGCCTATTCCGATGTGCATGAGCGACCGGCGCTGCTTCGCAGCGACGTCTCGCGACAAGCCATCGCGCGGCTGGTCGAGGCAACAGAGGACTATGATATCGGTGAGTTGGCAATTGCCTTCCATGGCGGCGAGCCTACCTTGATGAATCCTCGATCATTCCGCGCACTGTGCGCGGAGATCGTGGAAAAGCTGAGACCCCGGGTAGGCGTGTTGCATCTCATCACCCAGACCAATGGCGTGCACCTGTCAGATGACTGGCTGGAGGTCGCGCGCGAATTCGATGTGCACATAGGAGTCAGTCTCGATGGTCCTCGGGACTACAACGATATTCATCGTCTCGATCACAAAGGGCGCGGTTCTTACGACCGGATCGAGCGCACCCTGTACCGGCTGCAGCGCGCCGCGCGGGAGGGACACATCCGGCCGATCAGCCTGATCGCGGTACTCAATCCCGATTTCGACTATGGGCGCATCTACGATCATTTCGTGGATACGCTGGGCGTGGGGTTGCTGAACTTCTTGTTGCCGGACCATAGCTGGGATAGCCTCAGCGCAGACAGCGTGGAGATGGACAGGTTCGGTGACGCGCTGTGCCTTATGTTCGAGCGTTGGTTGCTGAGCGGTCAGGACAATGTCTACGTGAAGCAGTTCAGCGATGTTCTGCACCGGATCGCGTTGCATCGCCGTGGGGTGGCATTGGATATGTCGGCGGTCAATCTGGTCATCCACAGTGATGGCGATATGGCATTGAACGACTCCTACATGGCGGCCGTGGCATGGTTTCGAACGCAGCAGCATTTCAACGTGCGAACCGCCAGCTTTCGCCAATGGATGAACCAGCCGATCATGAGGGAGATCGAGCGCGCGTACCGAACCTTGCCTGATCAGTGCATGGGCTGCAGGCACCAAGCGATCTGCCGGGGCGGCGAGTTGGAACACCGCTTCAGCAGTGACGCCGGATTCAACAACCGCTCGGTGTACTGCAGTGTCTTGAAACGCCTGTACGACACCATCCAGGCCGCGTTGGCGGAAGGTGATCGCCATGCCAATGCCACCATCGCGGAGGTGGCTCATGCCTGAACTGCCGGATCGTTGCCTCAACGCGTGGGTGGCCGAGCAGCGTGCTGCGGGCATCAGTCCAGAGGAATCCATGTCCACTTTGGTGGCCAGTGGCTTTCATCGTTTTTCTGCGCGCGATGCCGTGTTGCCGCTCTCTGGTTCCAGGGCACCTTTGGATGCGGGCGGCTCGCGGGGTAGCCTGGCGCCGTCTCGTGACCTCGGCGACCGTACCGTGCGCGTGATGCTTTCCTGTCGCCGGCCGGATCTCACCGTAGTGCGGGATTTCGTGGACGAGGCCGAAGCAGGATCACTTATCCACGCTTCCGTCGCTCGCCTGCTTCCGTCGCAGGTGGTCGATGTGGACGCCAAAGATGGTGCCGGTCACGTGTCGCGTGCGCGCACCAGCCACAGCATGTACTTCGCCGCCGGCGAGAACGCGGAGGTGCGTGCGCTTGAGGCGCGCGCAGCTCTTCTGGCAGGTCGCGATGCCTGCTGCGCCGAGCCAGTGCAGGTGGTTCGGTACACGCCGGGCACTGGTGTTGAGAACCATCAGGACTACTTCGATGTACGCGATCCGTCATCGGCGGCGCATCTGGGGCGTCGTGGACAACGCGTAGCGACGGTGCTGGTCTATCTCAATACGCCGCAGGCAGGCGGGGAGACGGTGTTTGCCGATCCTCAGTTGGAAATTATCGCGAACCTCGGCACCGCAGTTCATTTCGCTTTCCCCACGGCCAGCGAGCAGGACCTGGCGCTGCATAGCGGTGCACCGGTAATGTTGGGCGAGAAGTGGATCGCCACGATCTGGTTCCGCGACCAACCCCAGAGCATGACCCCAATGGAGCCCACTGCATGAATGCCCAGATCAGCGAGTTGAATCGTTCCGCTGGATCCTCCGTCGATGACGTCCGTGTCCTGGGAGGCCGCGATCACTTGCTCGTTCCATGCGCGCTGCCACCCGCGATGTGCCAGTTGTTCGAGCGATATGCGCTGCTGCATCTCAATAGCACGGACTATTTTACGCACGATGAGCCTACACAGTCGCTAGGGCGTTACGCCGACGCGCTGGGCGAGTCGATGCTCATTCAATTGCAGCCGGTGTTGGAGCGGCTGACCGGTCGACGTTTGCTGCCCACTTATTCGTTTCTGCGCTTCTACACAAGTGGTTCGTCACTGACACGGCACACCGACCGCGATGCTTGCGAGTTCAGCGCCACCCTCACGTTAGGCTACTCCGGTGCGTCGATCTGGCCGGTCTGGGTGCATTCGCAAAGTGAGGACAAGCCAGTATTGCTGGATGTGGGAGACATGCTGCTCTATCGCGGCATCGAGGTTCCGCATTGGCGTGAGCCGCTGGAGGAGGGCTACTGGCTACAGCTGTTTGTTCACTATGTCGATGCCAGTGGCCCGCACGCCAAGCGGGCGTTCGACGAACGCAATAGCATCGGGCCGAACAATACCTGGGCCGCCGTCGCTGCGGAGCAGACAGCCAAGACGCCATGAGCTCTCCATCGGTATGGCCGTTGCCAAGCGAAATGCCACAGTCGCAGGCACAGCCTGGGGACGGCTTGTGGCGCAGTCATGGCTCCATCGTGCTGGACGGCCGCCGTGTACGGCTGATAGCGAGGATGCGTGCGCCCAGGCTCATCCTGCTGGACGATGTGTTGGACCCTGACGAGTGCGCTGCGTTGATCGAACTGGCGCGACCGCGCTTGGCCCGTTCGCAAATCATCAATACGGGCGACAGGGCCGCAAGCGCTATTGCCAGCTATACCCGAACCAGCCAGAGCACATTCATCACTCCGCAAGAGTCTGCCCTGGTCGCTGCCATCGAGAGACGGATCGCGGCGCTGCTGGAATGGCCGGTGGATCATCTGGAGCATATTCAAGTGGTGCGCTACGGTGCGGGGGCCGACTTCGTGCCGCACCATGACTACTTTGACATAGGCCTGTCTGCTACCGAGGCACTGCTGCAGCGGGGTGGCAATCGCATCGGCAGCATGCTTCTCTACCTCAATGTCCCAGAGTCGGGTGGCACGACCGTGTTCTCCGATGTCGAGATCGATGTGGTTCCGCAGTGCGGCTCGGCGCTTTATTTCGGTTACCCTCATCCCGATCCATCTTCGTTGACGCTGCACGCGGGCGCGCCGGTGTTGGCGGGTGAAAAATGGTTGGCGACCTTCTTCGTTCGCGAGTCGCTGATGCACCGCCGTCCGCCGAGCGAAGTGTTTAGTGCATGTGAGCAAGGGTCAGCGCATGGATGAGTTGGGTCTGCTGGCAGAAGATTTTGCCTGTGCCACTGACTCAAGCGCCCCGGACATCATCGGTGTCTTGGCGGCTACCCGGTTGGCCGCTTCGCGGGTGCGCCTGTCAGCGCGTCTGCGCGGAGCAGGCCAGGAGAAGCTAGCCGAAGCCCTTGAGGCGCTCGACCTGCCGGAGACTGCGACCTGGCGGCCTGAGATTGGGCTTGTGGAGTCAGTTGGAGAGCAAGTGGTTGCGCTTTGCCAGGGCGCACTGCAGTGGGCCATTGCGACGTTCGCGTGCGGGCAGCAGGGTCGGTTCAGCGCGCAACTGGCTAGCGCCGGGCGGGTATTCCTGGATGGCTGCCTGATCGATGTGGAGGGCGCTGTGTCCGTACTCGCCGACGGGCAAGTGCTGCTCGTGCAGGATGCACGCAGCAACCATGCGTTCCAGGCACACGCAGGCAGGTGGATGCTCTGCAAAAATGACAGCATTCAGCGTGCGTGGCCAGTGGGGCATATCGGTCATGACCAAGGCTTCTACGTCGTTCGCACAGGGGTGAGCAATGCCTCGCATGGCTTTCCATGGCCTGACCAGCAGCGTGGGCCATTACCCCCGGTTGCGGATGAGGCGGCGATGGATGCCGCGGTTCGGCGCGTCGAGGCGGCACACGCGCTGCTCGCTAGCGCTGGCGATGAACATCTCAATTGGGTGCGCGGTGGGCTTGCCGGCTACCTGCTGCTTGCAGGGCCAGGGCTGAATGACGCGAGAGTACACGGCAGCAGTGCCTTTCCCGGTCTGTTAGCCCTCGACCCTCCGGACGATCCGGTGCATTGCGCTGAGCTGATCGTGCAGGAGTCTTCCAGACAGTACGTGGCCGCGTTCCTCATGGTGGCCGCGCTATTGCGCGAAGACCAGGAAGCCGCCTTCTATTCACCGCTCAAGCGAAGTTATGAAACCATGGGGCGGGTGATCATAGGTGCGCATGCGGTGGGAAATGTTCTACTCTTCCAACAGCATCTTGCACGTATACAAAGACTGGACAAAGCTGCAATGGGGCGGCGCGACATGCAGCGTATCTGGTTTGAAAGCCACTACATGCGCGCGCTCGACGCGTGCACGAACCTCACTGAGGCCGGCAGGCGGCTGTGGGCCCAGCTCAGGGCATCGGTGATTGAAAGTGGCGTGTTGTCCCACCAAGGGTGACTACGAGGAGTCTATTGCGTATGCGTGATGTCCTGCTTTCTGTGTGTCTTACTTTGGCCCTGGGCGGATGCGCCAGCGTGGGGCCGGCCGAACCGCCACCCATTGCGGCGCGCGGTGGCCAGGTCGGAATGAACGAGATCAGTGATGAACTGGTCGCCAGCCATCGCATGGTGTTGGCCGATAACGAGTCGTTCATTCCTCCTTTGGAGGATGAGGGCAATAAGCCCCCCGCATATCCTCCATCCCTGCTCGGACAGGCCCTGCCGCCGAGCACCGTCTGTTTGCAGGTGGTTGTTGGAGCCGATGGCCGGGTACCGGCGAGCACACCTCTGGAGCAACCGCCGCGCTGCCCCGCGAGTGCTTCGCTCGATCCCCTCATGTTGCAGGCGGCCCGCTCGGCCGTTGCGATGTGGCATTTCGAGCCAGGATTGCGCTGCTTGTTCCCGGACCTGGAGACCAAGCGCACGACATATGGCAGTTGCGGTGAGTCGCCTTCGCGAGCCGAGCCGGTAACGCTCACCTATCGCTTCATCTTCGAACAGCGTGACGGCAAGGGCACGGTGCGCATGGGTGGGGGCGAATGATGCGGCATGACGGTACCGCAGATGGATGAGCAGCGTGTTGGGGGAGGCGCCCGGCGCAAGCGTCAGCGCATCGTCGTGTTGTCCGTGATCGTCGCGGTGTTGTCGGCGATCACCGTAGTGGTGTTGGTCGCTGGCCGCAAAGACGCAGTGGTGCCGCGCTCGAACGTGCTGATCGGTACGGTGGAGCGGGGCCCGATGCTGCTCAGCGTACGCGGAACGGGCAACCTGGTGCCACGTCATACTCGTTGGCTCACGGCCGAAACGGATGTGCGTGTGGAACGCATCGTGGTATTTCCCGGAACCCGGGTGAAAGCCGATACAGTGATCCTCGAACTGCACAACGGCCGTGTGCAAGATGATTACCTTGCTGCCGAGATGCAGTACCAAGCTGCGGTGCTGGACCATCGGGTCAAGCAGACCGAGTTGCGCGTGCAGTCGCTGCAGGCACGCGCCGAGCTGGGCAAGGTGGAAAGCGAACTGGCCGCTGCGCGGGCACAGGAAAAGATCGAACGGATGGCGCTGGACAAGGACGTCATCCCCCGCATCCAGTATCAGAAGACTGAGATCGACTTGGCGCAGTTGATCAGCCGCCAACGGGTCGAGAAGGCACGCGTGGCCGAGATCGACGCCAACGCGCAGGCGAGCCTGCAGTCCGATACGTTGCGGGTGTCGCAGCTGAAGAACACAATGGATCTGCGCCGACGGGAGGTCGACGCCCTGCGAGTGCGGGCTGGCGTGGAAGGTGTGGTACAGCGCGTGCTGGTGGAGGAAGGGCAGCAGGTGCCCGAGGGAACCAAGGTGGCACTCGTCTCGCGCCCGGAAGAGCTGGAGGCTGAACTGCGGATCCCCGAGACCGAGGCCCGCGACCTGCAGCCAGGCCAGGCCGCCTTGGTCGATACCCGCAACGGCAAGATGGCCGGCACCCTGTCGCGCATCGACCCGGAAGTGGTGGATGGAACCGTCAAGGTACGCATTGCGTTTAGCGACACGCTGGTGCCTGGCGCACGTCCCGACCTCTCCGTGGATGGCACGATCACGCTAGGGCGCTTGGCGGACGTGTTGTTCGTACGCACTCCCGTCAATGCGCAACGCGATAGCCAAGCCCGGCTGTTCAAGGTGCAAGGCGACATCGCACAGCGCGTGCCGGTGACGATCGGCCATGAATCCAGTCGTTTCGTGGAGATCAAGGGTGGATTGAAACAGGGTGATCGCGTCATCCTTTCCGATATGAGTGCCTACGATGACCAGTCCCGCCTGCGCCTGGACTGAGCGAGCCAACGAAGCGTCACCGGTCATCCGCCTGCGAGGGCTGCAGCGGACCTTCCAGACCGATGAGGCGTTCACCCATGCGTTGTGCGACGTCGCACTGGACATCGCCTCTGGCGAGTTCGTCTCGATCACGGGGCCATCCGGCTGCGGCAAGTCCACGCTGATGTCCATTCTCGGTATTCTGGATACGCCGACGGCGGGCAGCTACATGCTGCGCGGACAGGAAGTGGCGCACATGTTCGAGGCCGACCGCGCACGCACGCGCAACCGGCACATCGGGTACATCTTCCAGTCGTTCAATTTGATCGGCGACCTCAGTGTGCTGGACAACGTCACCCTGCCGCTGAAGCTTCGCGGAGGGGTACCGGGCAAGGAGCGGTGCGAACGCGGCATGGCGGCGCTGAAGCGGGTGGAGATGGCCCACCGCGCCAAGCATCTGCCGGCGCAGCTTTCTGGTGGGCAGCAGCAACGTGTGGCCATTGCCCGCGCCCTGGTGGGCGAGCCTTCGATCGTGTTGGCGGACGAGCCCACCGGCAACTTGGACTCGCGCAGTGGTGCGATGGTGATGGGCATGCTCCAAGAACTACACGCAGCAGGCGTGACGCTATGCATGGTGACGCACGATGCACACTTCGCTGCCATGGCGCAGCGCTGCGTGCACATGAGCGATGGCCGCATCGTCGGCTGACGCGTTATTCCCTGATGGATGCAGAGTAAGGAGGGGCGATGGGAGTTTTCAGGGAGGAAGCCGTGGCCGCCCGAAGCGCGCGACATGCCCTTGGCGCGGTTCGCATGGCTACGCCGCGGTCCTTGCGGCTGCTGGTGGCCGCAGGCATCGTGTCGACCATTCTGCTGCTGAGCATCGGCCTGGCACTGCCTTACGGGCGATCGCTGACGGCCGCTGGCGAAGTGCTGGCGCATAACGGGAGAGAGGGCGCCGTGCAGGCATGGGTCAGCGAATCCGTCGTGCCCGATATCCATCCGGGCATGGCCGCACGTGTGCATTACCGGGCGCTGCCCCGTGGCACGCAGCAATGGGACGGCGGCATAGTCACCGATGTGTCTAGGGTACCAAGCAATGGGCCGCAGAGAGGGCTGTACAGAGTGGAGGTACAAGTGTCGCCGGCAGACCGCACGGATGGCCGATATCTCTCCGCAGGGATGATCGTAGATGTCCGTCTGCTGACGCAGCGGCGGCCCATGTATCGCTGGGTGTTTGGGGAGCTGACACAATGAGCGCCGTGCCTGGCTTTGGCTGGCGCAGGCGCCTGCCGGTCATCCTGCAGACAGAGACCATCGAATGCGGCCTGGCCTGCATGGTCATGATCGCCTCATACCACGGGCGGCACAGTGATCTATCGGAACTGCGGCGTCGCTTCCCTCTGTCGCTCAACGGCACGACACTGAGTCATTTGATGGAAATCGGTGCCGCGCTTGGCATGCGTTCTCGGGCGCTTCGGCTTGAGCCGGAAGATCTGCAGGAACTGCGGATGCCATGCATCGTTCATTGGGACATGGAGCACTACGTCGTGCTTTGGGCCTGTAGGCGCAATGGCGTAGTCATCCATGACCCGGTGCATGGCCGGCGCGAACTCTCGCACGCCGAATTTTCGCGGCATTTCACCGGTATCGCGCTGGAGTTGGAGCCGATCGCAGAGTACAAGCCGCCGTTGCGTCCTGCACGCGTCGGGATCCTGCGGTTGACCGGCAACCTGGGCGGCATCAAGCGTTCTCTGGGCGTGCTGGCGTTATTGGCGCTTTGCCTGGAAACGATGGCACTTTTGGCGCCGTTGCTGGTGCAGGTGATCACCGACGTTGCGCTGCCCTTCCAAGACAGCGACTTGCTGAATTTGCTGGGCTTGGGCTTCCTCATCATGATGGTGTTGCACGCCAGCGTCGGCGCGTTACGGAGTTGGTGCGTCGCCCGGCTTGGCGTCAGCCTGAATTACGGGTGGAGTGTCAACGTGTTCACCCACTTGGTATCGTTGCCGCAGCGCTATTTCGAGCGCCGCCAACTCGGTGACCTGCAGAACCGCTTCAGCTCCATCGCCGACATCCAGAAGACGTTGACGAGCCGCTTCATTGAGGGCCTCCTTGATGGGGTGATGGCGCTGCTGACGCTGGTACTCATGCTGCTGTATTCGCCTCTGTTGACCGTGATCACGGTGGTTTCTTTCTGCCTCTACACACTGGCAAAGGTGTTGTCCTTCGGTTGGATGCGCGAGGCGCAGCACGGACACTTGATGTCGCAAGCGCTCCAGCAGTCACATTTCCTTGAGGTGATGCGCGGAATGCAGGCCATCCGCCTACACAACCGTGGCGCGATCCACGCAGGCCTGTATGCCAACAAGGCGGTGGACACGCTGAACCGGGAGATCGAAGTACAACGGTTGGCGATCCTGCTGGACATGTTCAAGTTTGTGGCCTTCAACTTGCAGCGTGTCCTCATCCTGTGGATTGGTGCATCCATGGTGCTTGAGGGGGCACTGACCGCGGGCATGCTGATCGCTTTCTTCGTGTTCAGTTACCAGTTCACCACCCGTGCTGGAGCGCTGGCCGACTACCTGGCTGAGTTTCGCATGCTGGATCTGCACGCCGAGCGTTTGGCCGACATCGTGCTAGAGACGCCGGAAGAGGGGCTCCATGCCCAAGATCCCGCACAGCCACAGGATCACGGACTGGAGTTGCGGGATGTTTCATTCCGCTATGGTTCCGGTGAAGAACTGGTTTTGGACCACTGCAACCTGCAGGTGCGAGACGGAGAATCGGTGGCAATCACAGGCGCCTCGGGCTGTGGCAAGACGACGTTGATCAAGGTGGTTGTCGGGCTGCTGGATGCCGAGCAGGGTGCAGTGCTCGTCGGTGGGCGGACCCTGCAGCAAATCGGCAAGCACGCGTTGCGTGCGATGGTGGGCACAGTGATGCAGGACGATCAACTGTTCAATGGTTCCATCCTGGACAACATCCGTATGTTCGACAATGGGCCGGCGGATGGCAGTGCGGAGGAAGTCGCACGATTGGCAGGCGTGCATGAGGACATCGTGGCGATGCCAATGGGGTACTACACGCTGATCGGCGACATGGGTTCCTCGCTGTCCGGTGGCCAGAAGCAGCGGATCGTCTTGGCGCGGGCCCTCTACAAGAAGCCTCGCATTTTGTTGCTGGACGAGGCCACCAGTCATCTTGACGTGCGTCGCGAGCAGCAAGTCAATGCTGCCTTGGCCCGGCTGACAATAACCCGCGTCATCATTGCCCATCGACCCGAGACCATTGCCTCGGCAGACCGGGTACTGGAGCTTCGTGCAGGCAGGCTGCATGAAGTAGACCGTACCGCCATATCAGGTTCGGAATGGGAGGCGCACTCGGTGGCAGCGCAATCGGGCTAGATTGACGAATGCACGCGCGCGGTTGGTCGCTATGGATGATTCTCCGTTGCCGTACACAAGCATCGAGGCGCTGCAAGTGACTCGAGTGGCCTGATCGGCCGCCACGTGTGCGTGACGGCGCGTGTGGCTGTTAGCAGGATTGACTCCATGGCATGCGTCACTGTTTTGGATGCTGCAGCGCAGAACAGGCAACCTTTTCTCTTTCCAGGTAGGGCCTTTCCCCTTGATGGCCCTTCCGTTCCCCTTTTTGCAGCGGAGTTGCCCCTTTTGCGCGAATACTGAGCAGGCTGCTTGCGCCAGATCACTAGAGGTGTAGGATATACATTGTTTTGTATATCTTTGGATGTCGCTATGCAAGTCGCAAAGTGGGGTAACAGCTTGGCGGTACGCCTGCCGTCGAGTCTGGTGGAGGCGCTGGAACTGCGGGAAGGAGATGACATCGAGATCGTCGTCGACGACCCGCGCTTGTTCGCGGTACGCAAGAAACCGGGACCAGAGGCCATGCTGGAGCGGCTCCGTGCCTTCCGCGGCAAGTTGCCAGCAGACTTCAAATTCAACCGGGACGAGGCCAATGGCCGCGGGTAAGGGCAAAGTGTTCCTCGACAGCAACGTGGTGCTTTACCTGCTGTCGGAGGATGCGGCAAAGGCGGACGGCGCGGAGGCCTTGCTGCAGCGCCGTCCCGTCATCAGCGTCCAGGTGCTCAATGAAGTGACCCACGTCTGCGTGCGCAAGCTCAGAATGGGGTGGGATGAGGTTGGACAGTTTCTTGCACTGGTGCGGTCGTTCTGCAAGATTGTCCCCCTGACGGTCGACGTGCATGACCGCGCTCGCCAATTGGCGCAGCGGCACCAACTTTCGTTCTACGACGCCTGCATCGTGGCGGCGGCAGCCATCGAGGGATGCCAGACCCTCTACTCCGAAGACATGCACCACGGCCTCATCATTGAGGAAAGCCTGTCGATCCGGAACCCGTTTAACGTCTGATTTCGAGGAACTGCAGGAGGGCACTCCGATGGCAACTTCCCAGCCGAATGCATCATTGAGCCGCAGGGCAGGGCGTGCGACCTCGCGTGCGTGGCGTTGGCTGCTCTTTCAGGATCGGCGATTCATTGCTTGGATGGTTGCTGTTGGGGCACCTGCCAGGTTGGCAAATGGTGTGGGCGCCTGTGTCCTGCTACTGGTGGTCGGAGCGCTGCTCTACTTTGCTTTCTGGATGGGCGTTGTGCTTGTCACAGCAATGGCCGTTGTTTGGCTTGCTATACGCATTGATGTCCTCGACACCACAGAGGAAACTCGGTGGAGAGACGGCATCGCAGGATATGGCCTCTACAGGGGCGAGGTTCGGATCGATCCAGGCGAGGAGGAAGAGCCCTGACGATGGTGGCCATCGCTAACGTAGCGATTTCGTTGCGTTGACTGCGATATCGCCGCCCTTGCCTCCGGCGGATCGAGCACCCTCCGTGCCAGTCGTGAGCATCTGAGCGATGTTGCCAGCACGAACACCGGCCCAACCCAAGGCGGCAATCCATAAGCTGGGGAGCACGATGAACATCATGGCCATTACGAAGTTCAGCAGCATGTCGCCGAACGCGTTGTTGAGTCCCAGCAAGGGATTGAAGTTGCTGTGAGGTGAATTCCAGCCGTAAAGGGCATCCAGAATCGTGCTGTCGATCCAGCGGGCGAGTTGGAACCAGAAGTCCACGAAGAAGAGTGCGAACTGCACGCAACTCATCGTCACCACGGCCTTGAGGTCGTAGGTGCCGAACAAAAGCACGAGCGGCACGCAGATCACCATGGCCATCTTGAGGAACGACAGCACCATCGGCAGGGCCTGTCGGACGACATCCATGGCCGGGAAGAACACGACGGAGCCAGCGGCGAGTCCCACATCGGCCGCACCTCGCGTGACGATATTGGGCAGGGTCATATCAACCTGGCCACCGTAGTCGGCATAGGCCTGTCCCTGGTTCATCGTCTGCTGGCGGGGCGCGGCGATGGCGCGAATGATCGCGTCGTCGGCCTGCTGCCGCGAAACGAAGCTTGCCCAGCGTCCTACGCGGGCAAGCAAATCTGGGTCCACCTGGGCCAGCAGCCGGCTGCGCAAACCCCGCTCGCCATCGCTCCACCATTGCCTGCAGGTAGGGTAGCCGCCGCCGTTCTGTACTTGCGCCAGCCCTGCATCGCGGGTCGTGTCGTAGGGCCAGGATGCGCGGGGTGTCTGGGAGTGGTAGCTGTCGTAGAAGCCACCCGTGCCCAGAAAATAGCTGGACCCGATCCAGGTCACATCGTCCATCTGGGCCTGCGAGAGTTCGGGCCGTCCCATGAAGAACTTCGCCCGGGCGGGCCCGTAACAGTCGCGGGTGAAGTCGGCCACCTCCTGGGCCAGCACCGGGTCGTCGATGCGCGTGCTGTCGATGTCCATGCGCATCTGCCGCAGGTCCGTTCCGCAGGGGATCGCCGCGACGGCCGCGCCGGTCACGGCCTTGGAGATGGCATGCATGAAGAACCACCACACCGGCACCCGCGCACTCTGGTTGTTGAGCGTGGTGAAGGCTTGCGACCACCGCGTGTCCTGGGGTGTCGCCACATCGACCTTGCACTGCTTGGAGCGGCTCGCATCGAACTGGATCGTCTGGAGATCCACATCGATGAAGGGGATGCCGGCGAATAGGATCACCACGACGGCGGCCCACACGCGGTTCTCGATGCGGGCGGCCGACAGCACGCCCTTGTTGCCTTCGTCCGCTCCCTCTCCCCGCGCCCGCAGCCATTCCTGGACGACGATGGCGACGAAAGGCAGGGCGAACGCGCCGCTCGCGACGAGGATGTTCCAGACGCCGTTCTGGACGATCCAGCCCACGAGGGTGAGGTAGTACTCAAGGTAGTCGGTCGTGTAGAGCGTCATGCGAGCCTCGGCCGTCATTCGTGACCAGCGGGCCATCATGGGGGTCGAAGGATCCATGAGTGCGAGGCAATAGGCGCGGCAGCAGAACCGTATTGCGGCAGGGTCATGATTTTTCGGCGGCCCGGTGGATGCTTGATCCACCGGGCTCGCACCCTGCAGGTTACGGCCGGCGCCGCGGCCGGCACCTGCGTCTCACCATCGATAGGTTGCGGTGGCGATCATGCGACGTTCGTCGCCGTAGTAGCAGTTGCCGTACTGGTCGCAGTTGCCGATGTAGGTCTTGTCGGTCAGGTTGCGCACGTTCAGCGCGAAGGTCCAGCGGTCGATGTCGTAGCCGATCATCGCGTCGAACACCGTGAAGGACGGGACCTTGCCCGGCGCGGCGTTCAGGTCGCCGTAGTTCGACCCCGTGAAGCGGACGCCCAGCCCCACCTTGATGCGGTTCGGGAAGCGGTAGTCGGCCCAGAGCGCTGCGGCATTGCGCGACACGGCCGTGAGCGGCTTGCCGATCTCGCGCGCGGTGCTGCTGGCCGTGATCTCGGCCGTGGGCGTGTAGGTGTAGGAGCCCACGAGGTTCAGGCGGGGCAGCACCTCGGCCGAGGCTTCCAGTTCGAGCCCGCGCACCTGCACCTCGCCGGTCTGGCGCGGCACGAAGTTGTCGTCGGCGGTCAGGTAGTTCTTGCGGCGCAGATCGAAGATCGCCGCGCTGTAGCTCTGCTTGCCGCCTTCGGGCTGGTAGCGCACGCCGGCTTCGTATTGGCGGCCGGTCTCGGGCTTGAACGGCTGGCCCGTGGCGGGATTGCGCGTGGCCGTGGGCACGAAGGATTCGGTATAGCTCACGTACGGCGCCCAGCCGTTCGGCGCCAGGTAGGTGAGGCCGGCGCGCTTGGTGGCGCGGCTCTCGGAGATCTTGGTGTGGCTGCCGTCCAGGCGGCTGTCCACCTCGCTGCTGGCGCGGTCGTAGCGCGCGCCCAGGGTCAGCAGCCAGCGGTCGCGCCACTTGATCTGGTCCTGCACGTAGAAGCCGGTCTGCGCCAGCGTGGCGACGCCGTCGTACCACGGGGCCGGGATCTGCACCGCGCCGCCGTACACGGGGTTGTAGATGTTGAGCGAGCTGGCCGAGCCGCCGCTGTAGCTGGTCTGGTCGATGCGCGTGCGCTGGTAGTCCAGGCCCACGAGCACCGTCTGCTGCACGTCGCCCGAGCGCAGGCGCGTCTCCAGCTGGTTGTCGAGGTTCAACGCGCGGATGCGCTCGTTGCTGCCCGACACGGTGCGGCGCAGCGTCGTGAAGTTGGCCGGGTCGCGCGGGTTGGCGGGGTTCACGGTGATGAAGTTGCGGCCCTGGACGGCGCTGTAGTCCACGTCGAGGTGGCTGTAGCGCGCGTTCTGGCGCACGGTGAAGGCCTCGTTGATGCGGTGCTCGAACAGATAGCCGACCATCGAGGTGTCGAGGTCGAACCGGTTGTGCGTCGGGTCGCTGGCGAAGAGCACGCTCGGGATGAACGTGCCGATGGCCGTCGGCACGAGCGAGCCCACGGCGGGGCGCGTGCGCGAGAACACGCCCGCGCGGGTGCGGCCGAACTGCGAAAGCAGCGTGAGGCTGGTGTCGCTCGAAGGCTTCCAGGTGAGCGAGGGCGCGATGAACGTGCGGTCGTCCTTCATGCCGCCGGCCGGCAGCTCGGCATCGCGCGTGAGCGCGGTGAGGCGGTAGAGCAGGGTGCCGTCCTCGCGCAGCGGGCCGGAGAAGTCGCCCGCGATCTGCTTGCGCCCGTGGTCGCCCACCTGCACCTGCACCTCGCGCAGGGGCTCGGCCGTCGGGCGCTTGCTCACCGCGTTCACGAGGCCGCCGGGGCCGCTCTGGCCGTAGAGCGCCGAGGCCGGGCCGCGCAGCAGCTCGATGCGCTCGGCGCCGTAGCTCTCGATCGGCCAGATGCCCCAGTTGCCGTTGTTGCGCAGCGGCATGCCGTCCAGGTAGAAGCCCGGCGCATACGCATCGAAGCCGCGCAGCGAGATCCAGTCATAGCGTGAATCGGCGCCGAAGCGCGTGGGAATCACGCCCGGGGAGTAGCTGAGCGCTTCTTTCACGTTGGTCACGCCTTGCGTTGTCATGCGATCGGCAGGGATTACGGAAATTGACTGGGGCGTCTCGATCAAAGGCGTGTCGGTTTTTGTCCCGGTTGAGCTGCGCTGCGTTGGGTCGGATTGCTGGGTCACTGTCACAGTGGGGAGGACCGAGAGGTCCGCGGACGCTGGGGGCTGCGTTTGCGCTGCCGCGGTTGGAGGGGCGGACACGCTGGCCAGGATGATGGCCGCGAGCGGCGTGATGCGCAGTGCATGGCAGCGCCTGGGAAAGGTGTGTGTCATCAGGGGAGCTCCTTCGATGGCGGGATCCGGTCGCGGGCATGAGATGCACCGCTTCCAGAAGGATGGTGAAGGTGGCTGCCTGGGCACTGGCCTGGGTGGCGAAGGGATGCTGCGGTCGTACCGCGACCCGAGGGAGTGCGGTACGGTGTTCGTTCAATGTGGACTCAAAGCAGGGGCGTGCTTTGAAGGCGGTAGCGGGGTTGTCTTTTCCTCTATCGAGTCCGCCCTGAACAACTC
>NZ_JAGHWR010000077.1:0-66036 GCF_017746155.1 Xanthomonas sp. D-36-1 | reverse complement strand
CCAATTCCCGATTCCCGATTCCGCTCAATCCCGCATCGCCAGCACCGTGATCTCCTCTCGATCGTGATAGAGCTGCTTGGCGCGCACGCTCAATGATTTTTCTGCCTGTTGCTCGAACAGGTCCAGGCACAGACGGGTCTCGTCCCAGCGCTTTTTCATCGGTAGCTTGAGGTTGAAGATGGTGTTGCGGCACCAACCTTCGCGCACCCAGGTCGCCATGCGTTCGGCCACACGGCGCGGTTGCTCGACCATGTCGCAGACCATCCAGTCCAGCGGTTGCGCGGGCTTCCAGTGAAAGCCGTCGGCACGCAGGTGTTCCACCAGCCCGGTCTCCAGCACATGCTCGCGCAGCGGGCCGTTGTCCACGCTGGTGACGTGCACGTGCTGCCGCGTCAGTACCCAGGTCCAGCCGCCGGGCGCAGCGCCCAGATCGGCCGCACGCATGCCCGGCTTGACCAGTGCATCGCGTTCTTCGGGCGTGAGCAGCGTCAGCAAGGCTTCGTCGAGCTTGAGGGCAGAGCGCGAGGGCGCTTCCGGCAGCAATTTCAGCCGTGGAATGCCCAATGGCCACGGCGCGCTGTCGGCGCTGTCGGCCACCGCAAGCAGGGCGTGGTCGCCGTCGAGAAAACAGACGTGCAACCGCGGCAGGCGCGACTGCGGCTTGTCGGTGAGCAGGCCGGCCTTGCGCAGAGCCGGGCGCAGCGCATTGCCGAAGCTGCGCGCCAGGCCCGCCAGCGGCTTGCCCGCGTCCGAATCCGGGTGTTCTACCCACAGATCGCCGAAGCGCTGCTGCCCGTCCAACGCGGCCAGGATCGGCGTGATGCGGTCCTTGGGGTCGATGCCTTTCAGCTCGGCAATCACCACCAGCTTTTGCCGGGCGAAGATCAGCTCGCGCCACTGCAGTTTTGCTGCAAGTTGCGCGGCTTCGTCGCAGACGAACAGCACATAGCCGTCGTTGCGTTGGGTGCGCGCATAACCGGCAATGCCGACGAATGCGGCGCGCGCGCTCAGTTCTGCGGCCAGCTCTGGTTCGAAACCCTGCCGGCAGTAACACAGCAGGCCGCTCATCGCTGCACCTGCAGGGCGCCCGCTGCGCCCGCGACATCAATAATGGTCACCGCCGCCCTCGCCGTAGTTGCGCAGCACTGCACACGCCTGGTCGCGCAGTACGTCGCGTACCACCTCGATGCCGCGGCGGCTCAGTTCACCGACCCAGTCGGCCGGCAATGGGCCTTCGTCGAATTGCGTCAGCGCCATCACATCGTCGGCGCGCGCGCCGATCAGCAGGCGGTCGATGCCGGCCCACACGGTGGCGCCGTAGCACTGGCAGCACGGCTGCGCCGAGGTGGCCAGCGTCACCGGCGACAGCACATCGTTCAAACGCGGTGTCTGCAGGCGCTGTTGCGCGAGCATGTAAGCCATGTTTTCGGCATGCGCCAGCGAGGTGGTCTGCGGCACCACACGGTTCACTGCGGCGGCGATGATGCGGTGGTCCGGGCCGAACACCACCGCGCCGAACGGGCCGCCGCTGCGTTCGCGCACATTCATCCGTGACAGCTCGATCGCCAGGGCCACCTTTTCCTCATCGCCGGGATAGGCGCGGCTGTCGTCGACATGCGCGTGGATCCAGTCGGGCAGGGTGAGGTGGACGTGCGCGTAAAGCATCAGTGGACCGTTTCTGTAGGGGGAGTGGCGGGGCGCAGTGTATCGGCCTGCGCGTCCTTTGCGGCACATTGACCGGCGACGCACTGGCAGGCGCTGATCTCGCGGAAGCCGCACACGCTCATCATGCCGCCAGCCTGGCACTGCGCCAGTACGCCTCTGGGGTCGGTGGCGCTGTTGACGTTGACGCAGGCTGGAAACGCACCGCAACAGTTGCCGACGTTCTTCACCGTGCAATCGGCATCGGTGCGGCAGGTGGTGGTGACGATGACCGCTTTGCCGGCTGCCGGGCCGCTTGTCGAGCCGGTTGCCGGAGGCGGCGCGGCGGTATCGGTCGGTGGTGCGGCCACGCAGCCAGTCGACCCAAGGCAGGCCAGCAGCAATAGCATGCTCAGACACCGGGACAAAAGACGGGACATGCGGCCGCTCCGATCAGGATAGGTGAGCGGCCATGGTAAGCCCCGGATGCGCGGATGTGGCGCGCGCTGGATCAGCTACGACCATCACGCGATCCAGGTCTTGCGCGCGTTGCGGCTGATGATGCCAACGACGGCCTGGCGTGTGACCGAAACACGCCCGCAGCCTTGGAGCAGCTAACAAGACTGCTGTGCAGCCGCCAGGCGGGCGCTGCCGCTGCTCGGAATCGGCATGTACCACGCGGACCCTCCGGTTGCTCCGCGCGTCCGCACCCAGCTGATGACTGCTCGCGACGTTTCGTTAGCCGCTCTTGGTGCAGTCAACGCCGTCTGCGCAGTGCCCTGTGGCAGCGCGTGGCAAGGTCCAGTTGCTGCATGCTTTCGTCGCGGCGATCGCTGGGCAGATCGTCATCTGGCCGACCCGGCAGAAGCGTGCAGAACACCTCGGCCGGGGTCGCCGCGTTCGAGACGGGCGGCTGCGGCGAGCAGGCCGTCAGGCCGATCGACAGCGAAAACACCGCGCTGCGCAATGTGTTTGCAGGTGGGCGTAAGCATGGTGATGGCAGGCACATGGCGGCATCGCTGGCTGACACAGCCTGCAATCTAGGCCGATGCGTGCATCAGGTGCCGAGGTCATTTCGCTTCCGCATGCAGTGCTGCGCACCACAGCACGCCGACCAGCAGGCAGGCGATGGCGGCCAGCTCCAGTGGCGTAGGCAGGCGCATTTCCCAGGCGAAGCCGTACAGCAGCGCAAACACCGTCTCGAACACGATCATCTGCCCGACCAGGGTCAGCGGCAGCAAGCGGCTGGCACGATTCCACAGCGCGTTGCCGATGATCGAGGCCAGGATGCCCAGCAACAGCGACACGCCCCAGAAACTGGCCCACTCGAGCGGTGCATGCGCTGCACTGCCGATGAGGGCCGCCGGCGCCAGCAACAATGCCAGTGCGCCGGTGACCACGCCGGTGAGCAGCGACCAGTCGCCGCCGGACAGATCCGGGCGCCGTCGCAACCAGCGTGCGTTGGCGATCGAATAGGCCGACCACGACACCAGCGCACCGGCCGTGCACAGCAGGCCGGCGATCCGCGTCAGGCGATCGTTCACCTGTTGGCCGGAGTCGTCCTGCACGGTGTCCAGTGCCACCAATGTCACGCCGATCACGCACAGCACGCAGGGCGCGGCCAGACGTCGCAATTGCACCGCACCGGCGGCACGCGTCCCGATCACGGTGACCACCACCGGCAACAGCCCGATGATCAATGCCGTTGCCGCGCTGCCCGCCCACTGCACGGCGCTGCCAAGCAGCACGTAATAAACCAGATTCCCCATCAGGCTCAAACGCACCAATGCCCACCATTCGGCAGCGCCCAGCCGGGCAGCGGTCTGCCGCGCGCGTGGCGCCAGCAACAAGGCCGCGACCGTGCCATACGAGAGATACCGCGCCACCGCCAATTGCAGCGGCGTAAAAGCGCCCAGCAATTGCGGTGCCAGAAACACCAGCCCCCACGCGCACCCGCACCGATTCCGCAGGCGACACCCACCATCAAGCGTTCACGCATCGTGCTGTTCCTCAGGGCGCGCATTGCAGCGTGCCGTGCGGCAGGGAGTTGATCAAGCCGAGCGCTGCAGCCGGAGGCAACACCGCCACGCCGCAACGGTGCGCTGTTCCAGCCGCTGTGATGTCCTCGGCCACACGCACAGCGCCGCGTGGGAACGATGGCACGGTGCAATCAGTGGGATGTCTTCGCAGTGCGTGCGCGACCGCCAAAACCGTGATGGTCTGGAGCGATCCACGGCGTGGCTGGCAGTGTGCGACGCATCGGCGCTGCGGCAGGAAGGGTGCGTGATGACGCAGATGCCGCCTCTGCAGCCGTGCACCCGCCGCCCGGTCCTCGGTAGCAGCGACGCCCGCCTTGCAAGGGCGCCGCTGTCCTGCGCGGTTACTTGGCCCAGGTGTCGCGCAAGGTCACGCTGCGATTGAAGACCGGCGTGGCTGCGCTATGGTCTCGACGGTCGGCAACGAAGTAACCGGTGCGTTCGAACTGGAACGCCTGCTCGGGCGCTGCCATCGCAGCGCTCGGCTCTACGTAGCCGCGCACGTTGCGCTTGGACTCGGGGTTCAGGTAATCGCGGTAGGTCTTGCCCTCCGACTCGTCGTCAGGCTTCTCCACCGAGAACAGGCGGTCGTACAGGCGGATTTCCGCTTCCACCGCGTGTGCCGCGCTCACCCAGTGGATGGTGCCCTTGACCTTGCGGTTGGCACCTTCCATGCCCGGTCGCGATTCCGGATCCAGCCAGCCGCGCAGTTCGACGATCTCGCCGTCAGCGTTCTTGATCACCTCGTCCACGCGCGCAATGCCTGCACCGCGCAAGCGGATTTCGCCGCCCGGCACCAGGCGCTTCCAGCCCTTGGGCGGAACCTCGGCGAAATCCTCGCGCTCGATCCACAGCTCGCGCGCAAACGGCACCTCGCGTGTGCCGAAGCTGTCGTCCTTGGGGTGGTTGGAAAACTGCAGCGTTTCGGTGTGGCCTTCCGGCAGGTTGGTCAGCACCAGCTTGAGCGGGTCGATCACGGCCATACGGCGCGGCGCCGCTGCGTCCAGATCCTCGCGCAGGCAACCTTCCAGCACCGAGAAATCGATCAGCGAGTTCTGCTTGCTGATGCCCACGCGGTCCACGAACAGGCGCATCGCCGCCGGCGTATAGCCACGCCGGCGCAGGCCCTGCAGGGTGTACATGCGCGGGTCGTCCCAACCGTCCACCAGCTGCTCTTCCACCAGCGCGGTGAGCTTGCGCTTGCTCATCACCGTGTAGTTGATGTTGAGGCGCGAAAACTCGATCTGACGCGGCTTGGCCGCTTCGCGCGGCAGGCCCTTGTCCAGCAGCGGCTGCAGCAGTTCCGGGTGACCGGCCAGGTCCACCTTGTCCACGCACCAGTCGTACAGCGGGCGGTGGTCTTCAAATTCCAGCGTGCACAGCGAGTGGGTGATGCCTTCCACCGCATCGCCGAGCGAATGCGCGAAGTCGTACATGGGGTAGATCGGCCACGCGTTGCCGGTGTTCTGATGCTCCACATGCTTGATGCGGTACAGCGCCGGGTCGCGCAGGTTGATATTGCCGCTGGCCATGTCGATCTTGGCGCGCAGCGTACGCGCGCCGTCGGGGAATTCGCCGGCACGCATGCGCGCGAACAGGTCCAGGTTTTCTTCGACACTGCGTTCGCGGAACGGCGAATTGCGGCCGGGCTCGGTCAGCGTGCCACGGTATTGGCGCACCTGTTCTGCGGACAGGTCGCACACGAAGGCATGGCCATCGCGGATCAGCTTCTGCGCGGCCAGGTAATACACCTCAAAATAATCCGAGGCGTGGCGCAGCTGCGCCCAGTCATAGCCCAGCCAGCGCACGTCGTCCTGGATGGCGACCACGAACTCGGGGTCTTCCTTGGCCGGGTTGGTATCGTCCAGGCGCAGGTTGCACAGCCCGCCGAACTCGGCGGCCAGCCCGAAATCCAGGCAGATCGCCTTGGCATGGCCGATGTGCAGGTAGCCGTTGGGCTCGGGCGGGAAGCGGGTGCGGATGACCGTGTGCTTGCCGCTGGCCAGATCCTCGCGGACGATCTGGCGGATGAAGTCTTTCTTCTCCGCCGGGGCGGTGGCGTCGGTGGCTAGGGTCTCGGACATGCGCGCATCAGCAATAGGTAAACCGCAAGTTTAGGCGGTGGCACCGGTTAGGGGTAGGCGCGGGGCTGCGGGCCGGCGTTTGGCAGCGTCTTGAGCGGGTGCAGCGGGCTGGAGCGCCCGCGGCGCCGGTGGGCGCTGCCGGTGCCGCTGGTGGCCACACTGCGGTTGGCCGGCGCGGTCACCTTGACGGACCCCCACGGCTGGCAATGCTCTGCGCGGTTGTGGCGCGCTGCTGCTTGAGTGCCGCGACCGCTGATCAGGAGCGATACGCGCGCGTAGCCAGCCGTTTGCGTGGCTGCAGACTGCGCAGTTCCCGCAATGCGTTGCCCTGACCATGCCGCAAGGGCACCGTCTGCACCGGCCCGACGCTACGCGCAGCCCTCTCGATGGCGGTTCCTGGGCAAGGCATGCCGCGCGCGGCCGGGCATGGCTGGCGGGCATCGGCCGCGACGCGTACGCTGCGCCGACCCCGTTGGAGCGCTCCTGCGATGCCACTGCCCCGCCTGGTGATCGGCGACAAGACCCTGTCTTCCTGGTCGTTGCGGCCGTGGCTGCTGTTGCGACACTTCCAGGTACCGTTCGAGGAAGTCGCGCTGCCGCTCAACACGCCCGTATTCCAGGCGCGCATTGCCGGGTATTCGCCAACCCGCCAGGTGCCGGTGCTGTGGGACGACGCCTTGCATGTATGGGATTCGCTGGCGATCTGCGAGTACATCAACGAGCGTTGGCTGGCCGGCCGCGGCTGGCCGGCCGACCTGGCCGTACGCGCGCAGGCACGCGCCGCCGCGGCGGAAATGCATTCCGGTTTTGCAGCCCTGCGCAGCCAGCTGCCGATGAATCTGGCCCGCACGCCAGGCCCGGCGCAATGGGATGCGGCCGCCGAGCGCGACATCGCCCGTGTCCAGGCGCTGTGGGCCAGCCTGCGCGCCGAACACGGTCACGCCGGGCAATTCCTGTGTGGCGACTTCGGCATCGTCGATGCGATGTTCGCGCCGGTGGCGCTGCGCTTTTCCAGCTACGGTGTGCCGCTGTTCGAAGCGGCCGGCGATTATCTGGCGGCACTGGATGCATTGCCGGCGCTGCGCGACTGGCGCAACGGCGCGCAGCGCGAATGCGCAGCGCGCGACTGAGATGCAGATCGCCTACCGCGCCAGTCACCTCATCGATGCGCATCTGGCCAAGCACGCGCTGGAAGATGCCGGCATCACCGCGTTCGTCTTCGGTGAATCGCTGCTGGGCGGTGCCGGCGAGCTGCCCGCCTTCGGCATGCTGCAGGTCTGCGTGGCCGACATGCATCTCAGCCAGGCCCAGGCGGTGCTGGCGGACATCGGACTGTGCGGGCAGGTCACGCGGGCGCTGTAGCGCAGCGCCAGTCGTAGGAGCGCACCAGGGCGCGACGAGGCTCTGCCGATAAACGCCACGTCGCGCCCTGGTGCGCTCCTACGATGTATGCCCATCAACTCTGCTGACGCCACCCCGGCGGCGCTGCATCCGGCGCGGCCAGTGCGCGCAGGCGCTTGAACAACACCGTGGTTTCGGCCACGTTCCAGACCCGCAGTGCGACTTCGAAAGTATCCAGCGGCTTGGTCAAAAAGTCCTTGGCGCCCAGGCCCAGGGCGCGGTGGCGCGCGCTGCGGCTGGGGTCGGCGGTGAGCACGATCACGGGCAGGAACTGGCCCGGGTCTGACAGCCGCGCCAGCTGTTCCAGCAGCGCGTAGCCGTCCAACTCGGGCATCTTCAGATCCAGCAGGATCAGGTCCGGCGCAAATGCCGAGACCAGGCCCATGACCCGCAACGGATCAGTGGTGGCGATCACTTGCTGGAAGCCTTCGCGTTGCAGCAGGTCTTCGAGCAACCGCACGTTGGCCGGCTCGTCGTCGACGATGAGGATGCGGGAACCGAGGATTTCTTCGCGTGTCATGCCAGCAACCCCTCGATCACGGTGAAGAATTCCGCCACATCGAGCGGCTTGGTCAGATAGGCGCGCACGCCTTGATTACCCACGCGCGCCAGTGTGGCGGTGGTGGCATCGGCACTGATCACCACCACCGGGATGGCCGCCAGCGCCGGCTGCGCCTGCAATTCGCGCAACAGCTCTTCGCCGTTGCCATCGCTCAGATGCAGGTCCAGCAGAATCAGGTCCGGCGCGCCGTGCTGCAATAGCGCACGCGCCTGCGCCAGGCTGGCCGCTTCGAGCAGTTGCCATTGCGGGCGACGTTCGGTGAGCGTGCGGATCAACGCCTGATTGGATGGATTGTCTTCGATACTCAACAGCCGGCACACGCCGCTTCCGGCACTGCTCGGCGGCACCAGCGGCCGCGCCGGTTCGCTGTGCTGATGCTCGCCCTGCGGCAGCGAAATCCAGAACCGCGCGCCGTTGCTGCTGCTGTCCACGCCAATCTGCCCACCCATCGCCTCGATCAAGCGCTTGCTCAGCGCCAACCCAAGCCCGGTGCCCTCCACCGCAGAGCGCTCGGCGCCCAACCGCTCGAACGGGGTGAACAGGCGTTCGATCTGGGCCGGGGTCAGCCCCGCGCCCTGGTCGGCGACCGTGATACGTACCTGCTCGCCATCGGCCTGCGCGCTTACCTGTACCTGCCCGCCAGTACGATTGAACTTGACCGCGTTCGACAGCAGATTGAGCAGCACCTGGCGCAGCCGCTGCGCATCGGCGCGCACCGTCCACGGTCCGTCGATGGAGGTCGGCTGCAGCGCAATGCCATGCTTGTCGGCATCCGGTGCGATCAGCCCCAAGGCTTCGTGCACGGCCGCGCGTACCGAGATCGGCTCCGGGCTCAGATCAAGTTGATCGGCTTCGATACGCGCGATGTCCAGCAGCTCGGTGATCAACCCGAGCAAGTGCCTGCCGGCACCCAGAATGTGCTGCAGATGCCGCCGATGATCCGGCTCGGGCAGATCCATTTCCAGCACCTGCGCATAGCCCAGGATCGCATTGAGCGGCGTCCGCAGTTCATGGCTGCTGCGCGAGAGAAATTCGGTTTTTGCGCGGTTGGCGGTTTCGGCCTCGCGCCGCGCCAGTTGCGCTTCGGCTGCGCGTGCGGCCAACAGTTCGCTGGCTTGCGCCAGACGCTGCCCGACCTGGCCCAGCTCGTCGCCGGCACGCGGTTGCGGTGCCAGCGGCAGGCCTTCGCCCAGCCGGTCGGCGTTGGCGGCCAGGGTGCGCAGGCGCCCGGACAATGCCGAGGCGAACCATGCCACCGCAAATACCGCGCCCAGCCCGCCCAGCATCGCCGCGCTCAAGGTGATGATGAGGTTGCGCTGGCGCAGCCCCTGCGCCTTGGCGGTACGCACCTGCAACTGCGCGGTTTCGTAATTGCGCAACTCGCGCAGCTCCGCGCGCAGGATGTCGAGTTTGTACTTGCCATCCCACAGTTGCCGAATCTCTTCTTCGCGGCTCAGATCCGGTGCCAGCAATCGGCGCCAACCCTGCATTTTTTCCGCAAAAAGTGGCTTGATGCGCGCAAAGCGCTGCGCTTGGCTGGGGTCGGTGATGCGTTGCGAAAGACGGTCGGCCACGCGCTGCAACCGCGGCTCGGCATCGCGATACGGGGTCAGAAATTCATCGCGCCGCACCAACCGATAGCCGCGCACGCCGGCCGCGGTTTCGGCTAACAGTGCGTGCGCTTCGTACAGATCGCTGAGCACTTCCAGGGTCTGCCGCACGTCGTTTTCGGCGGCGATGTTCTGCCGTTCCACGCTGTAGATCGCCATCAATGCAACGGCCAGCAACAGCAGTGGCAGGGTGACGACCGCCAGGCTTTTGCGGGTAATCGGCCAATCGTTCCAACGCACCGCCAATGCATTCATAGCGCAAGTCCGGATTGGACCGCGTACACCGCGGCCTGGGTGCGATCTTTTACCTCAAGTTTCTGCAGGATTCGCTCCACGTGCACTTTGACCGTGCCGGGAGAAATCCCCAGTTCAGCTGCGAGGGTCGCGTTAGTGAGTCCGCGCGGGAGCAACGACAACACCTGTTTTTCGCGCTTGCTCAGCGCGCCCAGACGGTCGTCCTGCAGCGGTTTGCGCCGCCGTGTGGCAACCGGTTTGGCAGGTTCCGCCACCATCGCCGGCAGCAGCAGCGCGAACGCCTGCAGCGCCTGCACGTCGTCATTGCCG
The DNA here is from genome assembly GCF_017746155.1 of Xanthomonas sp. D-36-1. Taxonomy (NCBI): domain Bacteria; kingdom Pseudomonadati; phylum Pseudomonadota; class Gammaproteobacteria; order Lysobacterales; family Lysobacteraceae; genus Xanthomonas; species Xanthomonas sp. D-36-1. Next base: position 56,138 of record NZ_JAGHWR010000077.1, on the reverse strand, counting down.
GGGGCCGGGCGGCCTTCGCTCCAGGCCACGCACAGCATGCCGTGCGTGGTGCCCAGCGCGTGGATCGGCACCCTGGCTTCGCGGAGATCGGACGGGCGCGGTGGCATCAACCAGGCCGCCTCATGGCCGTCGCCGGCGGCGCTGGCCCCGGGCGGCAATGCACGGCCGCGGCTGGCCAACACTTGCGCGCGCGGGCCGCGCTGCGCCAGCACTGCGCCGTGTTCCAGGCCCAGTAACAGCAGCACCCGCCCGAGGACCGCATCGCAGGCCTGCTCGGGGCTCTGCACCTGGCGCAGCGCAACGGCAGCTTCCCAAAGCGCCTGCCAACGCGCGCTATCGGAGGCCTCGCGGCGCAAGGTCAGGCGCCAATCGCCAGCATTGGTGGGCGTCTCCATGGTTTCGCTCTAGGCCGATCAGCATATTTGAGTATATGCCACTCGGCAGCATTGTTGGGGCTGCTTGATTTCGATACTGAGCCTGCCCGATGAGGCACCCCATCAATCACACGGAGATTCCCCATGCGTCGCACACTCTTCTCTCTGGTTCTGGCTCTGGCTGCCACCCCGGCGCTGGCTGGCGGCGTGATGCATTACACCGACAAGGCCAAGCTGCCGGCCGGCGGCGAAGAGCGCGAAGTCGCTGCGCTGTTCGACACCTGGAACGCGGCGCTGGCCACCGGCAACCCGCACAAGGTGGCCGATCTGTACGCACCGGACGGCGTGTTGCTGCCGACGGTCTCCAATGAAGTGCGCGCCTCGCGCGAACAGATCGAAAACTACTTCGAGATGTTCCTGACCAAGAAGCCGCAGGGCGTGGTCAATTACCGCACCGTGCGCGTGCTCGATGACGACAGCGCCGTGGATGCCGGCGTGTATACCTTCACGCTGACCGACAAGGCCGGCAACAAGAGCAGCGTGCAGGCCCGCTACACCTTCGTGTACGAAAAGCGCGACGGCAAGTGGCTGATCATCAACCACCACAGCTCGGCGATGCCGGAAGTGGATACGCGCGCGGCGGTTGCCAAGGCCAAGTAATGCGGCTCGGGCGACAGGCGCTGGCCGGGCAGGCTTGAAAGTGGCTCTGGCCGGCGCCATCCAGCAGGCAATCCTGACGATTGCGGAGCTGCACCATGCTGGGAATCGGCGCCTTCAAACAACGTATGCCACGCCCGGGCGAAGCACTACCCGGGCGCGAGCAAGCGCTGCCGCTGCATAACACGCACCTGGTCAACGGCCATCCGTTGCGCGGGGAATTCACTGGTCTGGCCCAGGTGCAATTCGGGCTCGGCTGTTTCTGGGGCGCGGAACGCAAGTTCTGGAACGTGCCAGGGGTCTACACCACAGCAGTGGGTTACGCCGGCGGACAGACGCCGAACGCGACCTATTCGGAAGTGTGTTCCGGGCAGACCGGCCACACCGAAGCGGTGCTGGTGGTGTTCGACGAACATGCGGTGTCGTTCGCACAATTGCTGCGCACGTTCTGGGAAAGCCACGACCCCACCCAGGGCATGCAGCAAGGTAACGATGTGGGGACGCAATACCGTTCGGCGATTTACTGCACCACGCAGGCGCAGTACGACGCCGCGCTTGCCAGCCGCGATGCGTATCAGCAACAACTGACCGCAGCCGGTTATGGCGAAATCACCACGGAGATTCGTTTCCCGGCGCCCACGTTCTACTACGCCGAAGACGATCACCAGCAATATCTCGCCAAACACCCCAACGGTTATTGCGGGCTTGGCGGCACGGGAGTGAGCTGCCCGATCGGGCTGGATGCCTGACGGAAAGGCGGGCCGGATTGAAACGCTGTCATCCACAAGATCGTGGCAGCGTGCCGATGGCCGACAGTGACCGGCAGCGTTATCACGATCAGGCACCGCATGGGAGTGCGTGCTAGGCAACTTGAATGGCTGCGTCGGAGACGGCGCGGCCATCTTTTTTGCGGAGGTCGCAACACACGCGGGTGAGGGGGCGATACGTCTGTCAGGTGAATCGGCTCGGCGACGCCGTACAGCGAACCAGTGGTGTGAGTTGTTGCAGCGAGCGCCGCAGAAGACCGGGGCAGCAACTCATCGGAGGCTGCTCAGCGCGGGCAATTACTCCTCGTGATTCGCCGCGAACGGTATGGAGACTCGATACAAGCAATCAACACGGCGAGCCAGGACAGCGCATCCGCCGTACCGGCTTGAATCGGTTGGATTAAACGAATTCTCCGGCAAACATGCCGCGCAACTGAGCAAGCATGTCGGTGCGCTCTGGATGCAATTGCCGCATGCACGCCAATGCGAAACCCACCGGGCTGGTGCCGGGTGCGGTGATGACGCCGTCAGCGCTGACGACCTTTTCGTGGCGATAGTGCGCAGCGCCTGCGTACGGCACGACGTGCTCCTGCAAAAATGCCAGCGCGTTGCTGGTGTGCGCGCGCTCATCGAGCAGGCCGGCATAGGCGAAGGCGAGGGTGGCGCCGCAAATCGCCGCGACCGGGCGCTGCTGCTGCACGCGCTCGACCAGCAAACCGCTCAGCCCTGGAATTTCGCCGGCCTGCCAGCGTTCGCTGCCGGGCAGGATCCACAGGTCGGCCTGCAGTGGCGCCAGATCGGAAAGGGCAAATTCCGGCGTGATGCGCAGGCCACCGATGGACTGCAGCGGTTGCCCGTCGATACTGGCAATGGCGACCTGGTCGCCGAACCATTCGCGTGCTGCCGGCAGCACCACGCCGATTTCCCAATCGGCCACGCCGTCGACCATCACCACTGCAATGTTTGCCATTGTCCGTTACGCCAGTTGAGGGAATCCGGATTCTAGGCAGTGCGCGCGCCGCGGGTGTAAGCGATATGTGGAGAGCAGGGCGTTTGGTCCAAGCGGCACACGGCGCAGGTGTGGCTTTGCTGGGCCGCGGTCTTCTGTCTGTCGTACAGACGCGCTGATATGCGGCCGCCGTTGATCCCCGGCAAAGCCGGCTGCGGAAGCGAAAATTCCCACATTCACGAGCTGCCCGCATCCGTACCCGTTATCGCGACGTAGACCCGCTTGGCCGCACATCCCCATCTAAACCAAGCTCCAAAAACAACACCGCCCGCAGCCGAGCAGCTGCAGGCGGTGCGTGCAGAACAGGCTCGCTGCGTGATCAGCCAGTGAGTTTGTCGGCAATGGTCTTGCGCAGGGCCTGCAAGTCCTTGGCGAACGTGTCGATGCCGCCGGCCAGCTTCTCGGTGGCCATCGGGTCGGCGGCCAGGCCCGAAGCGAAGCTGTCGCTGTCGATCGGGGTGAACTGGGCATTGTCGGCCTGGGCGGGCGAGAGCTTGCGCGGCAACTCGCCGTCCTCGGCGTCGAGCTTTTCCAGCAGGTCCGGCGAAATGGTCAGGCGGTCGCAACCGGCCAGCGCTTCGATCTGGGCGGTGGAGCGGAACGAGGCGCCCATGACCACCGTGGACGAGCCGCGCTGCTTGAACTCGTTGTAGACGGTGCGCACGAACACCACGCCCGGGTCTTCGTCGATGCTGGCCGGGGTCTGCCCCTGCGCCACGTAGTAGTCCAGGATCCGGCCCACGAACGGCGAAATCAGGAACACGCCGGCTTCGGCACAGGCCAGCGCCTGCGAGCGGTTGAAGATCAGCGTCAGGTTGCAGTCGATGCCTTCTTTCTGCAGCTGACGGGCGGCTTCGATGCCTTCCCAGGTCGCGGCGATCTTGATCAGGATCTTGTCCTTGGACACGCCGCGCTCGGCGTACATCGCAATGAACTTGCGCGCCTTGGCGATGGTGGCCTGGGTGTCGTGCGCCAGATCGGCGTCGACTTCGGTGGATACGCGCCCCGGCACCAGTTCGGCCAGCTTGACGCCCACGCCGATGGTCAGGCGATCGGCGACTTCGTTGACGGTGGCGGTTCGATCGTCGCCGCCGTGCTCGCGGCCCCAGGCCAGCTCGCGTTCGATCAGGTCGGCATAGACCGGCAGGTCCAGCGCCTTCTTGACCAGGGTGGGGTTGGTGGTGCAATCGACCGGCTTCAGGCGCTTGATGGCGTCGTAATCGCCGGTGTCGGCGACAACGACGGACAGCTCACGCAGTTGGGCAAGCTTTGAGGGGGATGCAGTCATGCAGGTTCTCTCGAATCGTGGAACGGGTCGGGGATAGGACGCAGCGCGCTACGTTAGCGCGCTGCGCGCCGGAAGTCGCCCGCCGCTGCGGGTTGGTCGTGCACGGCAGTCACGCGCAGGCGCAGGTCGCGTCCGTCCGGCGTGCGCCAATCGATGCTCTGGCCAATCGATAGGCCGAGCAGCGCGCTGCCGACCGGCGCAAGCACCGAGATGCGGCCGTGCTGCACATCGGCTTCATGCGGATACACGAGGGTGAGCGTGTGCCGTTCGCCATGCAACTGGTCTTCGCATTCGATGCGTGAGTGCATGGTGACGACATCGCCGGGAATCTGGTCGGGCTGCAGCACACGGGCGCGGCCCAGTTCGTCGCTCAGCGCAGCGGCAGCGGGATGCTTGTTGAAGGTTGGCGAATCGAGCAATGCCTCAAGCCGGGCAAGGTCGTGGCTGGATACCAGAATGGATGGCGGCAAGCCGCTGTGGTGTTGCGAAGTCATGGCAGTCTCCTGACGAGTACGGCTTGCCGACATGGCAAGCGTGGTTGACAAGATGAGGGCGCCGGCGGCTGATCGCAATGCATGGACGTTGCGGACACAAGGCACCGGCAAGGGCCGCCACGCAGGTGCTGCAGGTCTGGTGCAGCGAGCAGGCGCTGCAGTTGAGACAATCGGAAGGGGAGGGCATAACCGCCGCTGCGAACGAGCCTGCTCACACCGCATGCCGCAAACACCGCACGATCAGTCTCAAGCGAGCGAACCAAGACACTGCTCGCAAATCGCATGGTCGCGTGGGCAGCGTGCTGCCGCCAGCCGCGTCCGGCAGACAGCGGCGGATTGATGCGCAGCCAACCTTCGGGCAAGACTGCTGCGCACAAACAAACAAAAAGCGACGCTCGCGCGCCGCCCAATTCCAAGCCTCCAACCGGCAGTCAAAGCGACCGCAACCGCAATACGCTTTTACGATTCCCGATTCCCGATTCCCGATTCCCGATTCCCTAAGCCGCCACCGCCTTCGGTCCTGTCGCAGGCTGATCCAGCGTGAACAGGCTCTCTGGCAATTCCTTGAACAGCTGCGACAGCTGCTCCAAAAACGTGGTCATTGCCGAACTGCGCCGCCACGCCATCGCAATGCGGCGGCTAGGCTGCTTGTCTTCACGGAAGCGGATCAGGCGGATGTTTTCCGAGCGCGCGACAGGAGGCTTGACCGCCAGCAGCGGCAGCAAGGTCACCCCGACATTGGCCGCGACCATCTGGCGCAGGGTTTCCAGACTGGTGGCCTGAAATTCGGATTTTTCCAGCGCGCCGGCCAGGTGGCAGACATCCAGTGCCTGGTCGCGCAAACAGTGGCCATCTTCCAGCAGCAACAGGCGCTGCTCGGACAAATCGTCCAGGGTCATGCTGTCGTGGCGCGACAGCAGGTGGCCTTCCGGCACTGCCAGCACGAAGGGCTCCTCGAACAGGAATTCGGCATGCAGCTGGTCATCCTGCAATGGCAATGCAAGCAAGGCGGCATCCAGGCGACCTTCGCGCAGCTGGTGCATCAGCTGATCGCTCTTTTCTTCGATCAGCAGCAGTTCCAGACGCGGAAAGCGCTGGCGGATGCGCGGTACCACATGCGGCAACAAGTACGGGGCCAGGGTGGGGAAGATGCCCAGACGCACCGTGCCCGCTTCCGGGTCCTGGCTGCGGCGTGCGGCTTCCTTCATCTGTTCCACCTCGGCCACGATGCTGCGTGCACGCACGGCGGCTTCGCGGCCGGCCGGGGTCAGCATGACCTTGCGCGGTGCACGTTCCACCAGCGACACGCCGAGCTCGTCTTCGAGTTTCTTGATCTGGGTGGACAGCGTTGGCTGGCTGACAAAGCAGGCGGACGCCGCGCGGCCGAAATGCTTGTGGTCGGCCAGGGCTACCAGATATTTCAGGTCACGCAGATTCATATACAGCAGCCTTCATTGCGGTGACGGGGAACGACTGGCGCGTGTTGCAAGCTTAGCGCCCGGGTTGGCCGGGCGCTAAGCGGGCGCTCGCTTATGCGGCCTGGGCCACACTGTCGGCAGTGGCCGGTGCGCTGGTGCGGATCAGATGGTCGAATGCACTCAGCGCCGCCTTGGAACCTTCGCCCATTGCGATCACGATCTGCTTGTACGGCACCGTGGTGGCGTCGCCAGCGGCGAACACGCCGGGTACATCGGTCTGGCCACGGTCGTCGACGATGATTTCGCCGCGCGGCGACAGCGCCACCGTGCCGCGCAGGAACTCGGTGTTGGGGAGCAGGCCGATCTGCACGAACACGCCTTCCAGCTCGATGTGCTGGATATCGCCGCCGGTGCGGTCCTTGTAGACCAGACCGGTGACCTTCTGCCCGTCGCCGAGTACTTCAGTGGTCTGCGCGCTGGTGATGATGCGTACGTTGTGCAGGCTGCGCAGCTTGCGTTGCAGCACTTCGTCGGCGCGCAGCTTGTCGTCGAATTCCACCAGCGTGACATGCGCCACGATGCCGGCCAGATCGATCGCCGCTTCCACGCCCGAGTTGCCGCCGCCGATCACCGCCACGCGCTTGCCCTTGAACAGCGGGCCGTCGCAGTGCGGGCAATACGCCACACCCTTGTTCTTGTACTGGTCTTCGCCAGGCACGTTCATCTGCCTCCAGCGCGCACCGGTGGACAGGATCACGGTCTTGCTCTTGAGCGAGGCGCCATTGGCCAGCCTGATTTCGATCAGGCCATCGGCACCGGCCGGGATCAGCTGCTCGGCACGCTGCAGATTCATGATGTCCACGTCGTACTGGCGCACATGCTGCTCCAGTGCGGCGGCCATCTTCGGGCCTTCGGTTTCCGGCACGGAAATGAAGTTCTCGATGGACATGGTGTCCAGCACCTGGCCGCCGAATCGTTCGGCCGCCACACCGGTGCGGATGCCCTTGCGTGCGGCATAGACCGCCGCCGCCGAGCCAGCCGGGCCACCGCCCACCACCAGCACGTCGAACGCTTCCTTTGCAGCGATTTTCGCAGCGTCGCGCTTGGCGGCATTGGTATCGAGCTTGGCGACGATCTGCTCCAGCGTCATGCGGCCCTGGTCGAACAGCTCACCGTTCAAGTACACGGTGGGCACCGACATGATCTGGCGGGTTTCCACTTCGTCCTGGAACCAGGCGCCATCGATGGCCACGTGCTTGATGCGCGGATTGAGCACGGCCGCCAGGTTCAGCGCCTGCACCACGTCCGGGCAGTTCTGGCACGACAGCGAGAAATAGGTTTCGAACCGGTAGTCGCCTTCCAGGTGCTGCACCTGCTCGATCAGTTCGGCAGCGGCCTTGGACGGATGGCCGCCCACCTGCAGCAGCGCCAGCACCAGCGAGGTGAACTCATGGCCCATCGGCAGCCCGGCAAAGCGCAGCGAGATGTCCTGGCCCGGCGTGGTCAACGCAAACGAGGGCTTGCGCTGGTTGTCGTCGCGGTGGATGTCCAGGCTGATCTTGTCCGACAGCAGGACCAACTCTTCCAGCAGGTCGAGCATTTCGCGCGAGCCGGCACTGTCGTCGATCGAGGCGTTGATTTGAATCGGCCGCGTCACCCGTTCCAGGTAGGCGGTCAGCTGGGTCTTGAGATTGGCATCCAACATGGAGAACTCCTGGGAATGGGCAAGGGGAGGGCATGGCGTCGCTGCGCTGAGGCAGGTCGCCGGGGAGGAAGGGAGTGAACCGCAGCCGGCGCGAGGTCGGGGTGCGTGCTGGCGGCGGCTGACGGGCAGCCCGGCACCGGCTCCGGTTCACCCCCGGCCCGAGTGGGCCGGAGATGACAGCCGGCTTAGATCTTGCCGACCAGGTCCAGCGACGGAGCCAGGGTCTTGGCGCCTTCCTTCCACTTGGCCGGGCAGACCTGGCCAGGATTGTTGGCCACGAACTGTGCAGCGGTCAGCTTGCGCAGCGTCTCGGTGACGTCGCGGGCGATGGAGTTGTCGTGGATTTCCAGGGTCTTGATCACGCCTTCCGGATTGATGATGAAGGTGCCACGCAGCGCCAGGCCTTCTTCTTCAATATGCACGCCGAACGCGCGGGTCAGCTTGTGGGTCGGGTCGCCGATCAACGGGAACTGCGCCTTGCCCACGGCCGGCGAGGTTTCGTGCCACACCTTGTGCGAGAAATGCGTGTCGGTGGTGACGATGTAGACCTCGGCGCCAGCCTTCTGGAAGGCGGCATAGTTGTCGGCGGCGTCTTCCACTTCGGTCGGGCAGTTGAAGGTGAATGCGGCCGGCATGAAGATCAGCACCGACCACTTGCCCTTCAGGCTGGCTTCGGTGACTTCGATGAAATTGCCGTTGTGGTACGCATTGGCCTTGAACGGCTGGACCTGGGTGTTGATGAGAGACATTGAGTTTCCTCGTGCGATGAAAGGGGGCGGGGATGGAACAGGCACCATGGTAGGCAGGATCGATAGATTCCTCAAATCGATTAATGGAATTACATAGATAGTCTTTGGCTATCGACTCGTCAGATGGCATCTGGCGCAATCGCGGTGCACGCCATCGTCGATAATGGTCAGCCGATGTTGCGTGTAGGTGAATAGCCCGTATGTCCGACGATCTCGCTGCCATTCCCGCCGATCAGCTGCTTCGCCGCGCCGGCGGGCGGATCGAGCGCTGCGATGCCGAGGCACTGCTGCTGCACGCGCTGGGTCGCGATCGCGCCTGGTTGTTCATGCACGGGCGCGATGCGGTGCCTCTATCGGTCGCGCAGGCCTTCGATGCCTTGGTGCGGCGCCGTGAGGCCGGCGAGCCGGTGGCCTATCTGACCGGGGCACGCGGATTCTGGACGCTGGAGCTGGCGGTCTCGCCGGCCACGCTGATCCCGCGCGCCGATACCGAAACGCTGGTCGAGCTTGCGCTGGAGCGCCTGGACACCCTGCCAGGCCGGCGTGTCGCCGATCTGGGGACCGGCAGTGGCGCGATCGCGCTGGCCATTGCCAGCGAACGTCCGCAGGCGCAGGTGATCGCCACCGATGCCAGCGCGGCGGCGCTGGCGATGGCCCGGCGCAATGCAGACAGCCATGGCCTGCACAATGTCGAGTGCCGCCTGGGCAGCTGGTTCGCGCCCTTGGCTGGCGAGACCTTCGACCTGATCGCCAGTAACCCGCCGTATATCGCCGCGCACGACCCGCACCTGCAGCAGGGCGATCTGCGCTACGAACCGGCCAGTGCGCTGGCCTCCGGCAGCGACGGGCTGGACGATATCCGCCTGATCGTGGCCGATGCGCCTACGCATCTGCGGCCGGGCGGCTGGTTGCTGCTCGAACATGGCTGGGACCAGGGGGCGGCGGTGGCCGAACTGCTGGTTGTGCGCGGTTTCGCTGCGGTGGCCACGCATCAGGATCTGGAGCAGCGCGATCGGGTGAGCTTGGGGCGCTGGTTGCCAGCTGCGGCCCAGGGCGGCTGAGCAACTGCCGGCGGGCTAGTGTCGGCAGACGCGGGGCCGCGCGTTCCGAAGCGGAGTACGCGCCTTCGATAGAGCGGTTGCGCGTATCGAGTGCGCGCTCGCCCGCCGGTCAGCGCAGAAGGTTGGGTGCGCTCTTCCGGGCTTGGCCCATCACGGCGAACCCTTCTCTTCGAATCGCATGGCGCTGCCCGTGTGCGTGCGCAGCTGCCGATACACTAGCGGTTTCCCGCAGGACCGACGCATGCGCACGCTCTATCCCGAGATCACGCCCTACCAGCAGGGCAGCCTGAAGGTCGACGACCGCCACACGCTGTACTTCGAGCAGTGCGGCAATCCGCAGGGCAAGCCGGTGGTGATGTTGCATGGCGGCCCCGGCGGCGGATGCAACGACAAGATGCGGCGCTTCCACGACCCGGCCAAGTACCGCATCGTGTTGTTCGATCAGCGCGGTTCCGGCCGCTCTACGCCGCATGCCGATCTGGTGGACAACACCACCTGGGATCTGGTGGCCGATATCGAACGGCTGCGCACGCATCTGGGGATCGATCGCTGGCAGGTCTTCGGTGGCAGCTGGGGCTCCACCCTGGCGCTGGCCTACGCGCAGACCCACCCGCAGCAGGTCACCGAACTGGTGCTGCGCGGCATTTTCCTACTGCGTCGCTTCGAACTCGAATGGTTCTACCAGGAAGGTGCCAGCCGCCTGTTCCCGGATGCGTGGGAGCATTACCTCAACGCGATTCCGCCGGTGGAGCGCGCCGACTTGATGTCTGCATTCCATCGCCGTCTCACCAGCGATGACCAAGCCACGCGCCTGGCTGCGGCCAAAGCCTGGAGCGTGTGGGAAGGCGCTACCAGCTTCCTGCATGTCGACGAGGATTTCGTCACCGGGCATGAAGACGCGCGCTTTGCCCTGGCGTTCGCACGCATTGAAAACCATTACTTCGTCAACGGCGGTTTCTTCGAGGTCGAAGACCAGTTGCTGCGCGACGCGCATCGCATTGCCGACATTCCCGGCGTGATCGTCCATGGCCGCTACGATGTGGTCTGCCCGCTGCAAAGCGCCTGGGACCTGCACAAGGCGTGGCCGAAGGCGCAGTTGCAGATCAGCCCGGCATCGGGGCACTCAGCGTTCGAACCGGAAAACGTCGATGCATTGGTACGTGCCACCGACGGGTTTGCGTAAGCGCGTGCATGCACATTGATCAGAGTTCGCTTTGGTCGATGTGCATGATCATTCTGCGGGACGCGCTGAGGTGCGATGACATACGCATGACGTGTAGGAGCGCGCTTGCGCGCGACGCGGCGTTACCGGCAACGCTCCATCGCGCGCAAGCGCGCTCCTACAGATTGCAGATGTTCAGCGCGGCTGCGATGCAGCCGCCAAACGCTGTTGCTCAACGCAGCAGCAAGGCATGCGCCAGCGGCGGCAGAATGCGCGCCAGGCGCGCTGCCCAGGCCTGTTGCCCGGCCGCGTCGGCAATCAGGTCCTGGCGGATTTCCAGTTCCACATGCAGCAGGCCGCGGCCTTCGCCATATACCGGAATGGCGTAATCGGTGGCGTCGCTGACCGCATACGGCTGGTTGTCGCCCACCACCAGATCGGGTTCTTCACGCAGCGCCTGCAGCAGGCGATGCGCCAGCCGCGTATCGCGGTGGTAGAGCACGCCGGCATGCCAGGGCCGCGCGTTGCCGGCCATGACGGGGGTGAAGCTGTGCATCGACACCAATACTGTCGGCTGATTGCGCTGTGCACGCGCCTCCAGTTCGGCCGCGATACGTGCGTGATACGGCGCGAAGATCGCATCGATGCGCTGCTGCCGGTCGCTGTCGGTCAGGTGCTGGTTGCCCGGAACCAACGTGCCGTCGCTGACCACAGGCATCAGGCTGGGTGCATCGTGCGGGCGGTTGCAATCGATCACAAGGCGCGAATAGGTCTGTGCGATGGCGAACGCATCCAGCGCCTCGGCCAGCAGGCGGGTGACCTGCGCAATGCCGATATCCCAGCCGATATGACGGTCCAGTTCGTATTGCGGCAGGCCCAGGTCGGCCAGCCGGGCCGGCACGCGCTGGCCGGCGTGGTCGGCGATCAACAGCCACGGCGATGCGGCCTGCGCGTTGTGCACGGTGAACGGCGCCGGGTCGTCGGTACCGAGCAAGGGTTCCATGGCTGCGTCAGCCACGCGGGGTGCCGTCCAATGCATGATCGACCAGATACAGGCCGGCCCACAGCTTGGGGTCCATCTGGTAGCCCTCGGCCATCTTCTGTACCAGCCAGGCGCCGACCTGCGCGCGCGGGATTGCGTGCACGGTGATGTCTTCGCTGGCATCGCCGCCACCGTCGCCGACCTTGCGCAGACCGGTGGCGCGCACGAACGCGATCCTCTCGCTGCTGGCACCGGCCGAGGTGGGGCCGATCATCAGCACTTCGGCGTGTTCGGCGGTCCAGCCGGTTTCTTCTTCCAGTTCGCGAATGGCCGACAGTTCAATCGACTCGTCGGCATGCACATCGCCCACCAGCCCGGCCGGCATTTCGATGGTGCGCGCCTGCAGCGGCACGCGGAACTGTTCGACGAACAACATCGCATCATCCGGCGTTACCGCCACGATGATCGCCGCCAGGCCGCCGGCATGCACACGTTCGGAATACTCCCAGGTGCCACGCACGACCATGCGCTGGTACTTGCCTTCGTAGACCACGGTGGGCGGGGTGTCGGGTCGGTTCATGGGCGGGGACCTTGTGCCAGGGAGACGGGAGGAAACGGTGCGGGGGCGCCGGTGCTGGCGGCCAACAGGCGGCGCCGGGTGAGCGGGCCGAAGCGCAGGCTTTCGCACAACCCGGCGAGCATGTCCGCATCGGCGTGGGCACGCGTGAAGCCGGCCTCGGTGAGCGCCAGCGGCGCGTCGAGCGCGATGGTGGTGAGCTGACGCCACAGCAATGCGTGTTCGCGCTGTTCGCGCAGCCGCACCGCCATTTGCGCCGCGCCGCGCAGGCGCAGGAAGGGAATTTCGTCGATGCGCTCCAGCAGCGCATCCAGGCTGCCGAAGTGCGCCAGCAGCACGGCCGCCGATTTGGCGCCGATGCCGGTCACGCCGGGAATGTTGTCGATGGCATCGCCGCATAACGCCAGGTAGTCGGCGATCTGGTGCGCATGTACGCCGTGGCGCGCCTTGACCCCATCCATGCCCCAGCGCTGGTTGCGCGCGTAGTCCCACTGCTCGTCATGCTCGAGCAATAACTGCGACAAGTCCTTGTCGGCCGACACGATCACCCCGCGCAAGCCGTGCGCCCGCACGCTGTGCAGCGCGCTGCCGATCAGGTCGTCGGCCTCGTAATCGCGGTGGGCCAGCACGCTCAGCCCGAGTGCTGCGCACAGCGCCTTGCAATGCGCGAACTGGCGTCGCAACGCATCCGGCGCGGGCGTGCGGTTGCCTTTGTAGGCCGGGTAGATCGCATGCCGGAAGCAGCTGTCCAGGGCTTCGTCAAAGGCGATGGTGATGTGCTGCGGATCTTCGCGTTCGAGCAGGTCCAGCAGAAACCGCGCAAAGCCGTGCACCGCATTGGTGGGCCACCCCTGCGCATCCTGGAATTCGTCCGGGATGGAGTGCCAGGCACGGAACACGTACAGGCTGGCATCCACCAGATACAGCGGGGACGGGCGCTGGATGGCCAGCGGCGCAGCGTCGAGCGGGTTGGTCGGTGTGGTCACGGCGTCCAGTCGCGCAGCAACGCACGCGGGTCCGGGCGCTCGCGTTCGGGCACCTGCATGCGCGGCGTGCCGATATGGATGAAGCCGGCGATGCGTTCGTTGTCTTGCAGGCCCAGGTAGCCCGTCACCGCCGGGTCGTAGGCCATCCACGCGCTCAACCACTGCGCGCCGAAGCCGTGCGCCTGGGCAGCCTGTAGCAACGCGAAACAGACGCAGCCGGCGGTGAGCAGTTGCTCCTGCACGGGTACCTTGTGCTCCGGGCGCAGCGAGGCGATCACCACGATCACCACCGGTGCGTCGCTGAAGCGTCCACGTTCCTTGGCAAGGGTGGCCGGCGATGCCAGCGGGTCGGCGGCCAGGGTGCGCTCGGCGAGGAACTCACCCAGCGCAGCGCGCGCGGCACCGCTGATGCGCAGAAAGCGGAACGGCACCAGTTTGCCGTGGTCGGGCACGCGCACCGCCGAGGTAAGCATGCGCAGCAAGGTGTCTTCATCCGGCCCGGGCGCGCCGAGTTGTTTGGAGGGAACCGAACGGCGCGCGTCCAGCGCCTGGAGCGAATACGGTGCGTGCATAAATCCGGGTCGGGGCAACGAAGCGTCCAATTATAGACGTGCCCTTCCCAACGCCCGCCGCATTATGGCCGGCCGGGGCCAGCGGCCCCTATGCGATTCAACCTCCCGTGCCCGTCCAGTGCGTTGTCCAATGACCCAGTTTGTTGCTACCGAACCGCTGCCCAGCCGCAATCCGGACCTGCTCGATCAGGTCCGCGAGGTGGTGCTGGTGCCGTTGGCCGACGCGTTTATGGATGTGCAGGACGCGCTGGCCGAGGCGTTGTTCCGGCTGGCGGCCGACGCGGGCGCGGCGCAGAACGATTTCATGGAAGCGATCCAGGCCCTGCGCCAGCAGCGCGAACCGATCACCGCACGCTTTCGCGGCCATCTGGCCAAGGCGTGGCAGGGGTTGGAATCCGGACGTCCGCTGTCGGCCGAGCGCACCCTGGCACGCGGCGCCACCGGCCTGACCCTGCTGCCGGAGCAGGACCTGGACGTGCGCCTGGCGGTACGCAACCTGGCCGGCGCGCTGCAGCACCAGTGGCGGCCGGAGCTGATGCGGCTCAATCGGTATCTGGGTTTCATCGCCGGTGGGCTGCGCATCGATGGCGACAGCAATCCGTTTGGGCCGGAGCATCTGGGCGTGGCGCTGTACGAGGCGTTCCAGGGCGTGACCCTGGCCCCCAAGGTGCATCTGGCGGTGATCAAGGTCTGCGAGCAGCAGCTGATGGCGCGGGTCGGCCAGCGCTACGACGAGCTGGAACAGGCGCTGGCCCAGGTCGCGCGGCTGCGCGAGCTGCCGCAGGCACGCCAGCGTCAACGCGGTATTCCGCGCCAGGACGCCGCCGCCAGCGACGAGAGCGCCGATGCGCCGGACTGGATCGCACGCTTCTTTGCAGACTGGTCGGGCGGGCAGGGCGCACTGGTCGGCGCACAGGTGATCGATGTGCATCTGCGCAGCGACCGCGAGGTGCTGCCGGCGGGCCTGCACCAGCTGCTGCAGCACGCACGCCGCCAGCGCGAGCCGGATGCCGCCACGTCGGCATCGGGGCAGCAGCGGCTGCTGTCGCCGCGCGAGGTGATGTCGGCGCTGTCACTGCTGCAGACCATGCCCGGCGCCGGTTTCGAGGTCATCGACGGCACCCATCTGGGCCTGGCGCGCGGTTTGCGCCAGCAGTTGATGCGCGCTGCCGCCTCGCTCGGCGTAGACCCGGCCACCACCCGGCTCAACCCCAGTGACGAAGATGCACTGGATCTGATTGCGCTGCTGTTCGAGGCCATCCTGCTGCAGAGCCATCTGTCGCGGCAGCAACGCGACATGCTCGGCCAGTTGCTGGTGCCGGTGGCCAAGATGGCGATGCTCGACGGCCACCTGTTCGTGCGCGATGGCCATCCGGCCCGGCGCCTGCTCAACCTGCTGGTGGATGCCTGCGACGGCAATGGCGGCGAAACCGCTGCCGAACAGGCCCTGCTCGCCCAGGTTGCGGCAGCGGTGGACACCGTGGTGCGCGACTTCGACGAGCATCCATCGGTGTTCCTGGCGCTGGAAGCCGAATTCGGTGCGCAGTACGAGCAGTACCGGCGCCGGGTCGAAATCGCCGAGCGGCGCGCCAACGAATTGCAGCGTGCCGAAGAACGCCGCGAGCGTGCGCGCAGCATCGCCGCGCAGGCGCTGGCCGAGCGCCTGGCGCGCGGGCCGTTGCCGCCGGTGGTGGAACACTTTTTGAGCCGTGTGTGGCATCCGTGCGTGCAACAGGCCGCGTTGCGCGCCGACGGCGCCGGCCCGGCCCTGGACGCCGCGCTGGCGCTCGGCGACGCGGTGCTGCTGCAACTTGGCCGCGTGCACGGCGATGCCGCACTGGAAGCGCATCGTCCCCAGCTGCTACAGGCCTTCACCCTGGCCGGACTGGGGCAGCGCGAGGCCGAACAGGCCCTGCAGGAACTGCAGCGCGCGCTGCTGCCGACCCAACCTGCGCCCGCTCCGGAAGCACTCGCGCCGACCCTGACCGCGCTGACGCTCGCGCCCAGCCCAGCCGACCCGGTGGCAGAGCCGCTGACGCCGATGCTGGATGCCAACGCACAGGTGGAATTCGACCGTATCACTGCAGATTTCTTCCGCGTCATGGCAATCGGCACCAGCCTGGACTTCATCGACCGCGAGGGCCGCGTGCAGCCTGGCAAACTATCGTGGATCAGTCCGATTTCCGGGCGCCTGATGTTCGTCAACCGGCGTGGTGGGCGGCTGTGCGTTTCATCGCCGGAAGAACTCGCGATGATGGTGTGGCTGGACCGCCTGCGCCTGCACCGCGACGACGACGCCTTCTATAGCGCGATGCAGGACGTGGTGGACGGGCTGGATGCGCCCGCGAAGCTGAAGGCTTAACACCCGCGGGCGCAGAATGATGGCCGGCAAGCTCCACCGCGATGTTGCGAGCTAGGATGGCCGCTTGACACGCAAACCCTGGGCGGTCACGAGTAAAGTGAGTAAAATGTCACACTTAACGGATGCGCGAACCGCCTACCATGCACAGGCGGAATTTGGGGCCGCGTCTGTTTTTTCTCGTTCGAAAATTTTCACGCCTGCAGAGGCGGGGAGCCTTTGCGCATGACTTTTCAGCCCAGTCCGTCGGGACACCCGGGCCGTGACCAACGCTTGCTCGAGCAGGCGCACGACGTGTTCGTGCCGGCGCTCGCGCAGGTCTTTGCTGCAGCGGTCGCGCATTTCGACGATGTGCTGTTCGACCGTGCCGAATCCGCTGGCGCGTCGCAGTTGCTGTTTCTCGATGGCATGCGCGAATTGCGTCGCAAGCGCGAAGAGGTCGCCCGCCAGTTCCGCCAACAGCTGGAAGACGGCTGGCAGGCGTTGGTGCTCGGCACGCCGTTGTCGGCCGAAGTGGTGCTGGCCGGCGACATGGGCACCGGCCCGCTGAGTCTGGTGCCCGAGCACGTGCTCGAATCGCGGCTGGCAGTGCGCAATCTGGCCACGGTGCTGTTGCGCGATTTCAAACAGGTGCTGGCACGGGTGGACCGCCGCCTGGGCTGGATCGCCGGCGGGCTGGAGCTGATGGCCGACACCAACCCGATTGGCCCCGAACATCTGGGCGTGGCGATCCACGAAGCCTTCGCCACCTGCGACCTGGCGCCGGAAGTGCGGCTGGTGCTGATCAAGCTGTGCGAGCGCGATCTGGCCGAGCCGATCGGCAAGTTGTACGCACGCCTGGACGAAACCCTGGCCAAGGCCGGGGTGATGCCGGAAATTTCGCAGGCCAAGCGCGCCCCGCCGCGCATGCAGTCGCGTGGCGAGATGCCGGAAGAGCGCGCCCAGGCCGAGGCGCAGGGCGCTCACGCCGAGAGGGGCGGCGACGACCAGGGTGATCAGTACGCACCGGCCTGGGCCAACCGTTTTCTTGACCGCTGGGCACATAGCCGCGGCCGCATGCAGGCCGCAACGCAACGCGGCCATGCCGATGGCGGCGGGGATGGCGGCATGGACGGCGAGGCCGACCATCCCGGCGGCAGCCAGGGCATGTTGCTTGAGGCACTGCACGAATTGCTGCAACAGACCCGCAGCGTGCGCGACACCGCCGCGTCTGCCGCCACCGTCGCGGTAGGGCAGCAACGCCCGTTGAGCCAACGCGAAATGATGTCGGTGCTGTCGCTGCTGCAGGCCACGCCCAGCGCGACGCTGCAGGCGGCCATCGGCGACGACACCGAATCGCTTGCGCAGCGGTTGAAGAACGAGGTGCTTTCCAGCGCCACGCGACTGGGCGTGGACCCGGCCACCGCAAAACTCGACCCGATGGACGAAGATGCCATCGACCTGGTCGGCATGCTGTTCGATGTAATGCTGGACGAGCGCGATCTGGAAAATCGTTCGCGCGAAATGATCGGCCGCCTGGTGGTGCCGTTCGTCAAGGTCGCACTGCTGGACCGCAAGATGTTCGTGCAGAAGACCCATCCCGCGCGGCGCCTGCTCAACTCGCTGGCCGAGGCCTGCGAAGGCAACAACGGCGACAGCGCTGCCGAGCGCGTGCTGATGGGCAAGGTCGAAGAAATCGTCGACCGCCTGGTGGCCGAATTCAACGAAAATCTGGCGATCTTCCTCACCCTGGAAGAAGAATTCCGCGACTTCCTGTCGCAGCACCGGCGCCGGGTGGAAATTGCCGAGCGTCGCGCCACCGAAACCCAGCGCGGGCAGGAAAAGCTCGAACTGGCGCGCAGCCGCGCCCTGTTGGAACTGGAGCAGCGTGCGCCCGAAGGCGCGGGCCTGCCCAAGGCGGTGGATGACTTTTTGCGCCAGCCGTGGCTGCATCACCTGACCATGGCGATCCTGCGCGACGGCGAGGAAGGTCCCGGCACCATCGAGGCCCTGGCGGTGGCCGACGGCGTACTGGAAGAACTGGCCGAAGCGCGCCGCCATATCGTCGGCAAGCCATGGCTGCAGGTCTGGCAGCCGGCGTTGCACCGCGTGTTCGCAAGCGTAGGCCTGCACGGGGATGCGGTGGTGGTGGCGATCACCGCCTTGCACGACACCTTGCAGGCGATCGCCGAAGCACGCCCGGAACTGGAAAAAGCCCTGCCGGAACTGCCGCAGGTCAATCTGCCCCCACCGGCTGCCGAAAGCGTCAGCGTGGTGCTGGGTGCCGAAGCGGTCGCGCAGAGCATCGACAGTGCCGATGCCGAACGTTTCCGCGCGATGGATATCGGCACGTGGCTGGATTTTGTCGACAAGGACGGCAAGGTGCAGGCCGGCAAGCTGTCGTGGGTGAGCCCGATTTCGCAGCGTCTGCTATTCGTCAATCGACGCGGCGTGCGTTTCTGCGTCGCCTCGCCAGAAGAACTGGCGGTGATGGTGCGCCTGGGCCGCCTGCGCGAGCACATCAACGACGGCGCTTTCGACAGCGCGATGCAGGGTGTGATCGATCGTCTGGATCCGTTGCAGAACAACAGCACGGTGCACTGAGCTGTTCCACGCGCGTATGCGGTTAACGGCCGTGCGCCTTCGACGCTGCGGGGTGCAGGGCGCGAGTGCTGGACCCATTGCCGCATAACCGCGGCGCGGTGTGTTGAGCGATTCAAAGCGCGTGTGCGGCCGCCAGGCCGCTCGCTTCCCACAGCGCGATGCAGGCTGTGACCGACCTGCAGGCCCGATTACTTGGCGATGCAGTGCACTGGGCGATCCGGCGTGTGTGCATTTGCCGAGCGGCGCGATGGAACAGGGAAAGCACGTTCTGCGGTGCGAGGCCTTGCCACCGAGTCCATGCTGCTGAGGTGCTGCGCTCGGAGGCGGCTCGCTCGCAGGACAGACACAGCAATGACATAAACGCGCTGCGTCGCTTGTTTGCCCAAGACCTCATCGATGCGCGCTGCGATGACTGCTGCCTCGGGCTGCGGCCACAATCGCAGAGTTTCTCGTATGTTTCTTCAGATCATGCCGGCCCGATGAACTGCATCGCCCGCTCGATCACCGAGGTGTGATCGACCATGCGGTTATGGCCTAGCCCTTCGGTGGTGAACAGTTGCGCGCCCGGCCACAGGCTGGCGAAACGCGCGCCTTCGTCCCACGGCGTTTCGCGGTCGCGACGGTCGTGGATGATCAGCGCCGGGCGATCGAACTGCGGCAAGCGCGGCGTCGCATCGAAATCGGAAAAGCGCTTGCCCGTGAGGTCTGCCAGCCAGTTTTCGAACGGTGCGAACGCGGCAGGCGCAATGCCGAATGCGCGAAACTGGCGCTGCGCACTGGCGGCCGGCGCCAGCAACGGTGCGATCAGCACATAGCGCGCGGGGCGCCAGACCGGGTCGTCGGCAAATACCACCGAGGCCGCGCCGAGCGAGTGGCCGATAAATGCGGCCGGGCGGCCGAAGCGGCTGCCGATGACACGCAACATTTTCACGAAATGCGGCATATAGCTGATTCGTCCGCCGCTCAAGCCGTGCGCTGCCTGGTCGAACGCCACGACCGCATAGCCGAGTGCGCGCAACTGCGGCACCCAGGCCGCAAAGCGCAGCGCATAACTGGCCCAGCCATGCGACAGCAGCACATACGGCTGCTGCGCCGGATCGCCCCACTGATACATGGCGATGTCGATGTCATCGATCCGCAGCGTGTGACGCTGCATGTCGGTCAATGTGGCCGCGATCGTGGCCGCCTGCCGGCGCCCAAGCGCTGCCGGGGTGACGAAGCGACGTGCCAGATAGCGGCCGGTGGGTCCAGGAGCCAACCGACTGGCGCCGGCCAGGGAGCTGCGTAACAGGCGCGTGCGCAGCGTGGCGATGGATGAGCTCAAGAGGCATGTCCTGCGAAGAGAAGCGGTATCTAGTCGATGACAAGATGTGCCATCAGTCTGGTGCGCATATCTTGTCAACGTCAAGATGGTTTGATCCACTGCTGTTGCCATACTCGAAGCTGCCCATGCCGACCTCGTCCACCACCGCTGCCTACCACCACGGCGATCTGCCGGCCGCGCTGCGGCGGGCGGGCTGGGACTTGCTGGGCGAGTCCGGTTTGCGCGGGCTCACCTTACGTGCCTGCGCGCGCCGCGCCGGTGTGTCGCACGCCGCCCCCGCGCACCACTTCGGCTCGCTGGATGGGCTTTTGGCGGACGTGGCGGCTGACGGTTACGAGCGCATGCTCGCGCGCATCCTCGCCACGCAGCGTGAGGTGGACGACCCGTTGATGGGCTGCGGGCTGGGCTATATCCGGTTTGCGCTGGAGTTTCCGCAGCATTTCCGGCTGATGTTGGGCCTGGATGTGCGTGCATTGCGCTGGCCACGCTTGACCGAAGCCAGCGCTGCGGCGATGGCGTGCCTGCGCGAGACGGTGCGTGCGCAATGGATTGCCCGGCACGCTACCGACCCGGGTGCCGCGTTGCTCGAGCAGCGCACCGTGCTTGCTTGGAGCGCCGTACATGGTTACGCCTCTCTTGCCATCGACGGGAAGCATGAGGCGTTGCTGGGCGTTGCCCCCGAGCTGGTGTTTGCGCCGCTGCTGAAAGGGTTGTTTGAGCCCTAGTGCGCCCTCTTCGACGTTTCGGAGCATCGACGGTCATGCCGGGACTGCATGCGCTAGGAAAATGGCTGGGAGCGCGATGAGGCATGCGTTCAACGTCGGCATTGCCTGCACCTGCACAGCCGCACGGGTCTGGAATGCGATCTGACGCCGGCATGACGTGTTTTGAAGCGGAATACGCATTCGATGCGGAATACGTGCCGGTTGCGGTCTTGTATGCGGCAGCCGGCCGCCGTTTCCCAGCGAGCGGCTGCGGCCGCGCGGCCGTTGATTTGCAGGGCAGGGCGATTACGCGTGCGTGTTGACGCCGGAATCAGCGCCGTGCCGCAGGCAACATCCATGATCTGCGTATCGTCCCGTTGGTGTGTCGCGCAGTGCAGCTGCTGCGCCGTCTTCCAGAACGATTCTGCGAGTTGCCTCGGGTAACTCCTCGAAACTCGTCATCCAGCTCACGGGTGCCACCAAGCCAAATGCGCGCTGGACCGATGCGTCAGCGGCAGCTCACCCTCAGCCACTGACGCTCTCGCCGAGAGAATGCTCCAAGCTTCGCCACCTGCGCGCGCACCGCGCTCTGCTAGCATCGCCGCGACTGGGCGCAAGACCGGAGCAACGCATGGCTATGCAGGTGCTGGTGCTGAAAGAACGGGCCGCCGGCGAACGCCGTGTGGCCGCGACGCCGGAAACGGTCAAGAAACTGGTCGCGCTCGGTGCCGGCGTGTGGATCGAACCGGGGGCCGGCCAGGCCAGCAGCATGGACGATGATGCGTATCTGCAGGCCGGTGCGCAGCCTGCCGGCGCCGACGCCGTGGCGCAGGCCGAGATGGTGCTGTGCGTGCAGGCGCCTTCTACCGACACGTTGCTTCGGTGCCAGCCGCACGCGGTGGTGATCGGCATGCTGGCGCCGGATGCAGACCCTGCGCGTGCCCAGGCGTTTGCCGCGCGGCAATTGATTGCGTTTCCACTGGAGCGCCTGCCGCGCACCACGCGCGCGCAATCGATGGATGTGTTGAGCTCGCAGGCCGGCATGGCGGGCTACAAGGCAGTGCTGATTGCCGCGCAGCTGGCGCCGCGCTTTTTTCCGATGCTGACCACCGCGGCCGGCACCATGCGCCCGTGCAAGGTGTTGGTGATCGGCGCGGGCGTGGCCGGCCTGCAGGCGATCGCCACTGCCAAGCGGCTGGGCGCGCAGGTGGAAGGCTTCGATGTGCGGCCGGAAACGCGTGAGCAGATCGCCTCGCTGGGTGCGCGATTTGTGGACCTGGGCGTGAGCGCTGCCGGCGAAGGCGGCTACGCGCGCCAGCTCAGCGACGACGAACGCGCCGAACAGCAGCGCCGTCTGGCCAAACACCTCACCGGTGTGGATGTGGTGGTGTGCACTGCTGCGGTTCCGGGCCGGCCGGCACCGAAGATCGTGACCACCGGGATGGCACGCGGCATGCGCGCCGGCAGCGTGATCGTGGACCTGGCGGCGGAAACCGGCGGCAATTGCGCGGCCACCCGCCCGGGGGAGACCTATGACCTCGACGGCGTGGTCATCGCTGGCCCGCTCAATCTGGCCAGCCAGGGCGCAGTGCATGCCAGCGAGATGTTCGCGCGCAACGTGTACGCCTTCGCCGCCTTGTTGATCAAGGACGGTGCGTTGACGCTCGACTGGGACGATGAGTTGCTGGCGAAGACGCGGTGGTCGGCGCCGGTCGCAACCACCGCCTAGGCGTCGCAGAAAGTTCGGTGCGCGCAATCCAACAAGGACAGCGCGCTAGCGTATCGCAAGCCGTCGTCAATCCGGCGCTGGCGACCGATGCGCCAGGCAGGTTGAGGCGTGGCGCGGTCAGTGATTTCGTCGTTGTCACTGCAACCAACGACGTAGCGAAGCCATCGATGCAACACGGGTGTTGGCGCGCGAGTCGGTTGCTGCGACATGTTGCAGCTGCGTGCGCTACCAAACTTACGCCACCTCGCGCGCGGGTACGCGGGGTGCGCAGTCTGCGCGTCGCTGCAGTGGGTAGCCTTCGCGTGCTGCAAGATGCCAGGCGCGACGGCTGATCAATGTCCATCGCCCATCGCAACCATGCGCGGCGCTTGAACAGGCGCCATCATCCGCCGGGCAATTTCTGGGAAACGTCAGTCCTCGACCGGCGGATGCTCGCGTAACCAAGCGCTGCGTTCGGCCGGGCTCATCTTCTGCCAGCGTTGCTGCAGTTCGTTGCGCTGTTGCGGGTTGAGCGTGCGCATGCGGTCGAACAAGGCCTTGGCCTCGCGGCGTTGCTCCGGACTCATGTTGCGGAAGCGGTCCATGCCGGCTTTAGCCTGCTTGCGCTGCTCGGGCGTCATGTCCAGCCAGCGGCGGGCGTGCCGGTACATCCTGGGGCGTTCTTCGGGCACGTCGTCCCAGCGCTCGCGCAGCGCATCGATCATGACCTGGCGTTGCTGCTTGGTCAGTTGGTCCCACTCGGGCATGGGCGTCTCGTCACGGGGCCCCTGGCCGCGTGGGCCAGGCGCGTCCATGGGCGGACCCGGTGGAGGAGGTCCGGGCGGGCCGTCCTGAGCCAGCGTGGAGGCGCATGGCCCGGCGCTCAGCAACAGGGTCAACAGCAGGCGGGTGGTGTGGGTCATCGTGCTTATTCCATGGCCAGGGCGGTGTCGGAGCCGAGCCAGACATACAGGTCCGGGTTCTGGGCCAGCAGGTCGTCTGTCTCGGTGGTGGCGCTGGTGCTGGCAACCGGCGAGGTCGACGCGGCGCCAGATGAGACGCTTTGGCTGGGGTGCAGCTGCAGGCCGATGCCGATTGCCAGCAGGCCCGAGCACGCGGTGGCCAGCAACCAGTAGCCACGTCGGCTGCGCGTGGGTGCCGAGGCATGGCGGGCCTGGCGCAGGCGCGCCAGTGTCTGCGGCGGCAGGCTGGTCAGCGCGGTGGCATGCAGCTGGCGCAGCTGCGCATCCAGCCGGGCGGTGTCGTGGGAGCGGTTCACAGGAAATCCTCGAACTGTTTTTGCAACGCGTCGCGCGCGCGCGACAGGTGGGTTTTGACCGAGCCTTCGGAGCAGCCCATCGCCTTGGCAGTGGTGGCCACGTCCAGGTCTTCGAGCACGCGCAGGGTGAAGGCTTCGCGTTGGCGCGCCGGCAGTGTGCGCAATGCATCGACCAGCCGTTGGTAGGCCTGTTGATGCTGTTGTTCGTCGACCGGTCCGGTGCCGGGGTCGGCCCAGTCGATCGGGCCTTCGTCGTCGGCGCGCTCGGCCGGTGCCCAGAACTTCAGGCGAAAGCTGCGTCGCCGCTGCAGGTCGATGATGCGGCTGCGCAGGATGCTCCAGAACAGCGGCGTCCATTCCTCGGCTGGCCGTTCGCGATAGCCCAGCAGCTTCACCATGGCGTCCTGCACGGCGTCCAGCGCATCTTCGCGGTGCCGCAGGCCGGCCTCGGCAAAACGGAACGCACGCGGCCCGATGCCGGCCAGAAAGGCGTCCAACGACACCGGCGCGGTGGCGGCCGGTGCGGTAGCTTGCGGATCGAAAGGAGTTCCCACCAGCACAGCGTAGCTTCCGCGGAGACGATACGACGTCAACGGGCGAGCGCGGATTCGGTTGACAGGCGCCCGCACGGGCGTGGCGTGGGTATGATCGGCGGGCCGCACCGACCAGTGGAGCCAGAGACGATGAGCGACGGATTCGTAGCGCTGTACATCTTCATGCTGGCGGCCATCGCCGGCCACGTGATCATCTCGCGGGTGCCGGTGATCCTGCATACGCCGCTGATGTCCGGTTCCAACTTCATCCACGGCATCGTGCTGATCGGGGCGATGGTGGTGCTCGGGCATGCCGACACCACGTTGGAAAAAGCGCTGGGATTTGTCGCAGTGGCGTTAGGTGCGGGAAACGCGGCGGGGGGCTACGTGGTCACCGAGCGAATGCTGGAGATGTTCAAGTCCAGCAAGAAGCCGCCTGGCGGGGATAGGTCATGAACGTCTCCACTGCCGAGTTGCTGTCGTGGGTGGTCAAGTCCAGTTACCTGGTTGCAGCCACCTTGTTCCTGCTTGGTCTGCAGCGGATGGCGTCTCCATTGAGCGCGCGCAGCGGCATCCGTTGGGCCGGGCTGGGCATGTCGATTGCCACGGTGGCCACGTTTTTCCTGCCCGAGTTGCACAACGTGCCGTTGATCCTGGCGGCGTTGGCGATCGGCACCGGCGTGGCGTGGTGGTCGGCCAGGAAGGTCGCCATCACCGACATGCCGCAAATGGTGGCGCTGTACAACGGTATGGGCGGCGGCTCGGCGGCGGCGATCGGCGCGGTGGAACTGCTGCGGTTTTCGTTCTTCGCCAATCGCGACACGGCGCATTGGAGCGCCCAGGCGATTGCAGAGCTGGCGGCGCGGCAGCCGGACACCACCACGGTGCCGCTGGCGGTGATCGGCTCGGCGATCGGGGCGGTGGCGTTATCGGGGTCGATCATCGCGTGGGCCAAGCTCGATGGCCGGCTGGACCGGCGGGTAACCTTTCCGGGGCAGCAAGCCTTCAATCTGGTGGTCGCAGTGGCGGTGCTGGCCCTGGCCATCTGGGCGGCGAGCAGCCTGCAGCCGTTGGCGATCATCGCGTTCTTCGTGGTGGCGTTGGCCTTGGGCGTGCTGATGACGCTACCGATCGGCGGTGCCGACATGCCGGTGGTGATTTCGCTCTACAACGCGTTTACCGGGTTGGCGGTGGCGTTCGAGGGGTATGTCCTCGGCAACGAGGCACTGATCATCGCCGGCATGATGGTCGGCGCGGCCGGCATCCTGCTGACGCGGTTGATGGCCAAGGCGTTGAATCGGCCGATCAGCGGGGTGCTGTTTTCCAACTTCGGCGGTGGCGCGCAGGTGCAGGAAATCAGCGGTGTGCAGAAGCCGATCGAGGCCGGCGATGTGGCGGCGATGATGGCCTTTGCCGAGCGGGTGGTGATCGTGCCCGGCTATGGCATGGCAGTGGCGCAGGCACAGCACAAGATCTGGGAGCTGGCGCAGCGCTTGATGGCGCGCGGTGTCAAGGTGAAGTTCGCGATCCATCCGGTCGCCGGGCGCATGCCGGGGCACATGAACGTGCTGTTGGCCGAGGCCGGTGTGCCCTACGATCTGATCGCCGACATGGACGACATCAATCCGGAATTCGCCAGCACCGATGTGTCGTTGGTGATCGGTGCCAACGACGTGGTCAATCCGGTCGCCAAAACCGATCCGGCCAGCCCGATCTACGGCATGCCGATCCTGGACGTGGTCAATTCCCGCAACACGGTGGTGATCAAGCGCGGCAAGGGAACCGGTTTTGCCGGCATCGAGAATGCGCTGTTCTACGCCGACAACACGCGCATGTTGTACGGCGATGGGGCAGAAGCCGCCGGTGCGCTGGTGAGTGAATTGAAAGCGCTGGATGGCGGCGGGCATTGAGTGTTGGTGTGTCGCCAGCCGCGCTCAAATGCTTAAGGCAACGCAGGGTCGGTCGTGTCCTGTCGCGTTACCGGGGGGCTTACACGCGCGGATCAAAGCCGGGTTAGTCGAAGGCGCGGCGCCCTCACCGCTTGCGGGACACGCCGTAAATCCGTCTCTGGAGGCTCGATGGCGGCACCCATGCCGCCATCGGTCCCGCAAGCGGCAAGGGCCCTGCTGCAAACGCGCAGCGCTTTCCCATGTATCTCTGAGAGCGATGGCGTTTGACGAGCCGCGGCGCACGAATCTGTGCAGCTGACGCATCAGCTGCAGCGACGTCCGACGTTGGCTACCGAAACAATCGCGCCTGACTCAACGCGCCGCCCACCAGGCCACGAGCAGTGCCGCGACGTAACACAGCAGGTCGAAGCCGTTGTTGGCCAGTTGCAGCAGCGTCCAGGCCAGGCCGGTGCCCATCTTCTGAGCCGAGGTCCACGGGTCCAGGCCCAGCGGTCCGCCCAGTTGGGCCGAGGCGATGCCCCAGTTGGCGCCAGCGATGATCAGCGCGGTCGCCACGACGGCAATGCCGATGCGTAACCGACCGGCGCGCAGGGTGCCCAGGCGCAGCATCCAGACGATCTCCAACGCCACGACCACAGCCATCCAGCCGGCCTGGTTGCCCAGGGCCAGGGCGATGAGCAGCCAGGCGATGAGGGCGGTGACGCATCCCAGCAGCAGGAGCGGGGGCCAGAGCCAGTGGGCAGTTCTGGCGGACGCGGTGGTGGGCGGCATTGGAGCTCCTGACAGTGCGCACATGATAGTGCGCGGGCCGGCCTTTGCGAGGGGCGGCACGCCACGGCAGTGCGGCCGATGGAATGCAGCGTCGTCCCCGGCTGGCACGGTGGCCGGCGGCGGTGGCGTCGTGGTCGGCTAGAATGGCCGACTTGCGCGCGACCTGCGCGGCCCCATATCCAGCCCATGTATTCCCGTAGCAGCGAACCCGTCCAGTTCGAACGCGATTGCGATGCCGTCATGGTGCCGCAGGGCGATTCGGTGACCCTGCCCGCAGGCAGTTACGGCTATATCACCCAGGCGCTGGGTGGCAGCTATACCGTCTTCGTCGAAGGCAACCTGTTCCGCATTGCCGGCAAGGATGGCGATGCGATCGGCAAGGAGCCGCCGCCGGGGCTGGAATTGCCCGCCAATGCCAGCGACGAAGAGGTGGAAGCGCTGGTGTGGCAGCAGTTGCGCACCTGTTTCGACCCGGAAATTCCGTTCAATATCGTCGACCTGGGTCTGGTCTACGAGGCGGTGGTCAGCCATCGCGAGGAAGACGATCAGCGCCGGGTCGACGTCAAGATGACGCTGACCGCGCCCGGTTGCGGCATGGGCGAAATCCTGGTCGACGATGTGCGCGGCAAGGTCGAAATGATCCCGACCATCGCCGAGGCCGACGTCGAGCTGGTGTTCGACCCGCCGTGGGGCCGGCATATGATGTCCGAAGCGGCCCGTCTCGAGACCGGCATGCTCTGACCGTCCCGCGCCATGTCCACGATGTGGCGCTGCGTCCTTTCGCCCGCCATACAGGAATCTCCCGGTGTCCGTGTCCTTCGCTTCCACCCGTTCTCCGTCGCCGCGCAGCGCCGACGAACTGTCCGTGATCCTGGCCGCACCCGGTTTCGGGTTGCATTTCACCGACCACATGGTCGCCATCTCCTGGAACAACGAGCAGGGCTGGCACGACGCGCAAGTGCGCGCCTACGGCCCGCTGCAACTGGATCCGGCAGCGTCGGTGCTGCATTACGGCCAGGAGATCTTCGAAGGCATCAAGGCCTACCGGCATGCCGACGGTTCGATCTGGACCTTCCGTCCGCAAGCCAACGGCGAGCGGCTGCAGCGGTCGGCGCGCCGTCTGGCGCTGCCGGAACTGCCGGTGGACCTGTTCGTCGAATCGCTGCGCCAGCTGGTTGCCGTGGATGGCGGCTGGGTGCCGTCGGCACCGGAAACCAGCCTGTATTTCCGCCCGTTCATGATCGCCGACGAGGCCTTCCTGGGCGTGCGCGCGGCGCACAAGGCCTCGTATTACGTGATCGCCAGCCCGGCTGGCCCGTATTTCGCCAAGGGCGTGGCGCCGGTGTCGATCTGGTTGTCCACCGAGTACGCACGTGCGGCCAAGGGCGGCACCGGTGCGGCCAAGTGCGGCGGCAATTACGCCGCGTCGCTGTTGCCACAGCAGAAGGCCTACGCCCAGGGCTGCTCGCAGGTGTTGTTCCTGGACCCGGTGGAAGGCAAGTACATCGAAGAACTCGGCGGCATGAACGTGTTCCTGGTCTACAAGGACGGCACGTTGGTGACCCCGGAACTTTCCGGCAGCATCCTGGAAGGCATCACCCGCGACAGCATTCTGCAACTGGCCCGCGACCGTGGCATGCAGGTGATCGAGCGCAAGGTCGCGATCGACGAATGGACGCAGGGCGTGGCCTCCGGCGAGATCACCGAGGTGTTCGCCTGCGGTACGGCGGCGGTGGTGACCCCGATCGGCGAGCTGAAGGGCGAGGGGTTCGCGGTGGGCGATCTGTCCGCACCAGCAGGCGAGGTGACCATGTCGCTGCGCCAGGAACTGACCGATATCCAGTACGGCCGCGTGCCGGACCGCCACGGTTGGTTGGTGCGTTTGTCGTAAGCGGACATACTTCGCCAAACAAGGGCCTCCGTGTGTCAGCACGGGGGCCTTTTTGTTTGCGCAACAGCAAAAAGAACGTTTTTCGACTGTAAACCAGTCGAATTCAGCATGAGTAAGATGTGATTTGCATCACGCAATTGCATTTTGATTTCGAAAATTACCAACTCCGTATTGTCCAGTCCGGTTTCTTTGAGATAGATTCGCTGAACGGATCGATAACAGGGGCGGTCCGGGGCACTGGGGAAGTCGCCATCGCGACGGTTTCGGAACTACCGCTTCGGTGGTTCTCTTGACTGGAAGGGAATTCGATTTCTAACGCGTCGCTTCGTCCGCGCCACCGAGCGCTCGGCATCCTGGGTGCTTCGGCCCTTACCTCGCTGCTGCTGGCAACGCCGGCGTTTGCCGGTGATGTCTACCTGGGTGGCCTGGCCACCGCGCAGACCCACCAGAAGTTCATCGTGACCTACAAGGACGGCAGTAGCGCCCTGAGCAGCCCCAGTGTGTTGACGACCTCGTTGCGCACCGCTGCACGTGCGTTGCCGGCCAAGGCCGGCAAGTCGCTGGGCCTGAACAGCGTGCGTCGTCTGGCAGTGGGACCGGAGCTGGTTCAGGCCGACCGCGCGCTGGATCGCGCCGAAGCCGAAACCCTGATGCGCCAGCTGGCCGCCGACCCCAACGTGCAAAGCGTGGAAGTGGACCAGATGCTGTACCCCACGCTGACCCCCAACGACAGCCGCCTGTCCGAGCAGTGGGCCTTCGGCACCACCAACGCAGGGCTCAACATCCGCCCGGCCTGGGACAAGGCCACCGGTGCCAACGTCGTGGTTGCGGTGATCGACACCGGCATCGTCAGCCATCCCGACCTGGACGCCAACATCCTGCCCGGCTACGACTTCATCAGCGATGCCACCGCCGCGCGCGACGGCAATGGGCGCGACAACAATCCTGCCGACGAAGGCGACTGGAACTCGACCAGTGGATGCGCCACGTCCAATTCCAGCTGGCACGGGACCCATGTCGCCGGCACGGTGGCGGCGGTGACCAACAATACCACCGGCGTGGCCGGCACTGCGTTCAACGCCAAGGTGGTGCCGGTCCGCGTGCTGGGCCGGTGCGGTGGTTCGCTGTCGGACATTGCCGATGCCATCATTTGGGCCTCCGGCGGGACCGTGAGTGGTGTGCCGGCCAATCCCAACGCGGCCGAAGTCATCAACATGTCGCTGGGCGGAGGCGGCACCTGTTCGTCCACGATGCAGAGCGCGATCAACGGCGCAGTCTCGCGCGGTACCACGGTGGTGGTGGCGGCCGGCAACAGTGCCGCCAACGTGTCCGGTTCGTTGCCGGCCAACTGCGCCAATGTGATCGCAGTGGCGGCCACGACCTCGGCCGGTGCCAAGGCCAGCTATTCCAACTACGGCAGCGGGATCGACGTCTCCGCGCCAGGGTCGGGGATCCTGTCCACGCTCAACAGCGGTACCACCACGCCGGGCAACGCCAGCTACGCTTCCTACAACGGCACCTCGATGGCGGCGCCGCATGTGGCCGGCGTTGTTGCCCTGGTGCAGTCGGTTGCGCCCACCACGTTGACGCCTGCCGCAGTGGAAACACTGCTGAAGAACACCGCACGCGCCTTGCCGGGTGCCTGTTCGGGCGGTTGCGGTGCGGGCATCGTCGATGCCGATGCGGCAGTGACGGCGGCCATCGCCGGCAGCAGTGGCGGTGGCGGTGGCGGAACCGGCAACACCTTGACCAACGGCACGCCGGTGACCGGCCTCGGCGCGGCCACGGGCGCGGAGTTGAACTACACCATCACGGTGCCGGCCGGCAGCGGCACGCTGACGGTCACCACCAGCGGCGGCAGCGGCGATGCAGACCTGTACGTGCGGGCCGGTAGCGCGCCGACCGACACCGTCTACGCCTGCCGCCCGTATCTCGATGGCAATGCCGAGACCTGCAACATCACCTCGCCGTCGGGAACCTATTACGTGCGGATCAAGGCTTACAGCACGTTCTCCGGCGTGACGCTGACCGCCAGCTACTAAACGCTGGATCGCTGCACGCGTTCCCTGGCATGACGCCAGGGGACGCTGCCTCCTTCGCTTCAACCCCATCTGCGATACCTCGCCCAGGTCTGCCGTTTCGGCAGGCGCAGGCGATGCGTTGCCGCTTGGCCGGAATGGACGCCGGTCAGTCGCTCCGACGGGTCTGGCGCCCGTGCAGTTTCCGGCCCCGAACCGCAGCCTGCGGCAACGGGCCGGCCCTCTCGCCGCAGCTGCGGCACCTCTCCAATAAGGAACGATCGATGTCCAATGTGTCGCAACGTCGTGCGCCCACGCGCGCGCTGGTAGTCCTGGGTGTTTCCGCGTTGACCTCGCTGCTGGCCGTGCCGGCATTCGCCGGTCAGGTCAATCTGTCCGGTTTGGATGCGCAGCCCACCCTGGACCGCTTCATCGTCAAATACAAAGACGGTTCCAGTGCCGCGGTCAGCCCCACCTCGATGCGCGCATCGCTCAATTCCGTTGCCGGTGCGATGCCGGCACGCGCCGGCCGTGCGCTGGGCCTGAACCACGTGCGCCGCACGGCGCTGGGTTCGGAAGTGCTCAAGACCGACCGTGGCCTGGACCGCGCGGACGCCGAAACGCTGATGCGCCGTATTGCTGCCGACCCCAGCGTGGACTACGTGGAAGTCGACCAGATCATGTACCCGGTACTGACCCCGAACGACACGCGCCTGTCCGAACAGTGGGGCTTCGGCACCTCTTCCTCCGGCATCAACGTGCGCCCGGCCTGGGACACCGCCACCGGCACCGGCGTGGTGGTGGCCGTGATCGACACCGGCATCACCAGCCATCCGGACCTCAACGCCAACGTGCTGCCGGGTTACGACTTCATCAGCGATGCCACGCGTGCACGCGACAACAACGGGCGTGACAGCAATCCGGCCGACCAGGGCGACTGGACCACGGCCAATCAGTGCTTCTCCGGTTCGTCGGCCGCCAATTCCAGCTGGCACGGCACCCACGTAGCCGGCACCATCGCGGCGGTCACCAACAACAGCACCGGCGTGGCCGGTACCGCATTCAACGCGCGCATCGTGCCGATCCGTGCGCTGGGCGCCTGCGGCGGCGCCACTTCCGATATCGTCGATGCGATCGTGTGGGCCTCGGGCGGCACCGTGTCCGGCGTGCCCGCCAATGCCAACCCGGCCGAAGTGATCAACATGTCGCTGGGCGGCAGCGGCAGCTGCTCGAGCAGTTATCAGAACGCCATCAACAGCGCGGTGTCGCGCGGCACCACCGTGGTGGTGGCGGCCGGCAACAGCAATGCCAACGTGGCCAACTTCACCCCGGCCAGCTGCGCCAACGTGATTTCTGTGGCATCGATCACCTCGGCCGGGGCGCGTTCGAGCTTCTCCAACTTCGGCACCGGCATCGACATCTCCGCGCCGGGTTCGGCGATCCTGTCGACCTTGAACAGCGGCACCACCACGCCGGGTTCGGCCAGCTACGCCAGCTACAACGGCACCTCGATGGCGGCCCCGCACGTGGCCGGCGTGGTGGCGCTGGTGCAGTCGGTCGCCAGCCGTCCGCTGACGCCCGCTGCGGTGGAAACGCTGCTGAAGAACACCGCACGTCCGTTGCCGGGCGCCTGCTCGGGCGGCTGCGGCGCGGGCATCGTCAACGCGGCCGGCGCAGTCAGCCAGACCCCGTAAACCTGCGCCGACGACCGCAATGCCGGCGCGCAGCCGGCATTGCGTCGGGCCTTTCCCGACACCCGTGTCGGTGGTTTGAAACCTGCACTGCCCCGCTCTACGCGGGGCAGTGTGCGTTCGGGCAGCGGCAACTGCCGCACCGCCAGCCAGGGCCGGGCAGCGATGGCTGAATGAAACGCCCGCCAGCACGGCATGGCCGCTTCAGCGCACCGGTGGCACGCCGATAGCCACCCCACGTGAGGCATGCAACATCTGCATGCACGCGCATCGGGCACGGCGCAGCGCACTGGCG
Source organism: Xanthomonas sp. D-36-1 (assembly GCF_017746155.1). Lineage (NCBI taxonomy): Bacteria > Pseudomonadati > Pseudomonadota > Gammaproteobacteria > Lysobacterales > Lysobacteraceae > Xanthomonas > Xanthomonas sp. D-36-1. The sequence goes on along the minus strand of NZ_JAGHWR010000077.1, from coordinate 23,271 downwards.
TCAGCGCGTTGCCAACCGGGTTGCCAGATCCTTGGGGAGGGATGGAGTCATGCCGTATCACTCAATAGGCGCACTGCGCCGCGTTGCATTCGTCTGTGCGTTGTCATGCACGTTTCATGCCGCTGCTGGCGAGGTCAATCTGCAAGGATTGAATTCCAGCAATACCCATCAGCGCTTCATCGTCAGCTACAAGAACAGCGTCGGCAGCAGCCGGGCGACCGGGTTGTCTGCGCCATGGGGCGACATCGCGCGTGCCGTGCCGCAAGCGCGCGGGAAGGCGCTGGGCCTGTCGGCCATGCGCCGGCTCAGTGGCGGGCCGATGTTGCTGGTGGCAGACCGCAAGCTGGACCGCGTGGATTCGGAAAGCCTGATGCGGCGCCTTGCCGCCGACCCGGCGGTCAAACGCGTGGAAGTGGACATCCTGATGCGGCCATTGCTGGTTCCCAACGACCCGGGCGTGCCGCAGCAGTGGGCGATGGGCGCGACCGCCGCCAGCCTCAACATCCGTCCGGCCTGGGACCGTTCCACCGGCAAGGGCATCGTGGTGGCGGTGATCGACACCGGCATCACCAATCATCCGGACCTGGCAGCCAATGTGCTGCCCGGCTACGACTTCATCGTTGATCCGGCCACTGCGCGCGATGGCACTGCACGCGACGCAAACGCCGCCGACCAAGGCGACTGGGCCGCGGCCAACGAATGCGGGCCTGGAGCGTCGGCGTCCAATTCCAGTTGGCATGGCACGCACGTGGCCGGCATCGTGGCGGCGGTGGGCAACAACGCGATGGGCGTGGTCGGTACCGCGTTCAACGCCAAGATCCTGCCGTTGCGGGTGCTGGGCCGCTGCGGCGGCTACATGTCCGATATCGCCGATGCGATCGTGTGGGCGTCCGGCGGCAAGGTCAACGGCGTGCCGGCCAACCCGAATCCGGCCACGGTAATCAATCTGTCGTTGGGTGGCGCGGGCACCTGCTCGGCGACGTTGAACAATGCCATCACCGCAGCCGTCACGCGCGGCAGCGCGGTGGTCGTGGCCGCCGGCAACAGCAATATGGACGTCTCCACCAGCGTGCCGGCCAACTGCGCCAACGTGATCGCCGTGGCGGCCACCACCTCGGCCGGCGCCAAGGCCAGTTTTTCCAACTTCGGCAAGGGCGTGGATATCGCCGCGCCCGGGCAATCGATCGTGTCCACGCTCAATACCGGAACCACGGCACCGGGCAATGCGGCATATGCGGTGTATAGCGGCACCTCGATGGCGGCGCCGCACGTGGCTGGCGTGGTGGCGCTGATGCAGTCGGCGGCCCTGAATCCGCTGACGCCGGCAACAGTGAAAGCCCTGCTCAAGGCCAGCGCGCGACCCATGCCGGTGGTCTGCACGCAGGGGTGCGGGGCCGGGCTGGTGAATGCCGATGGCGCGGTGGCGGCGGTGATCGAGTCGACCACCTTGAGCAGGAATGTGGCACGCACCGGGCTGAGCGCAGCGCTTTCCGATTCGCTGTATTACCAGGTCAATGTGCCGGCCGGCACCCGTTCGCTCAAGGTCACGCTCGCCGGCGGCAGCGGCAACGCCGACCTGTCGGTACGGGCCGGAGCGTTACCGACCGACGCGGCGTACAGCTGCCGCAGCATGTTGCGGGGCAACGGCGACAGCTGCACGCTGGCCGCGCCGGCTGCGGGGGTCTATTACGTGCGCTTGAAGGCAACGCTGGGCTTTTCCGGAGTCAGCGTCACTGCGGCGTATTGAGTGGTTCCGGCACGGTGGTGCTGCCGTGCTGCCGTGCCCAGAGGCGCTGCTGCCTGCTCTAGTGCGGCAGTGCTGCATGCGTGCAATGCGGAGACATCGGTGGAAGATCGAAATCAATGCAGGCGATCCGCCGAGAGCATCGCGTGAGTCCAGTCCCAGATGCGTAGCGCGCATACCGTCCGATACGCGCGGCATCGCGTTTACGCGTTCACTCGCACAGCGCACAAGCGCTTGCGGCGAGTGCATGCACCAGCTGGGTGCCGGGCAATTCCAGCAGCAGTCCCCGCTGGCCGGCGTTGATCCACAGCGCCGGTGCGTCCAACGCCGTGATTTCGACCAGCACCGGCACCTGCCGTTGCTGGCCGAGCGGGCTGATACCGCCGACCTTGTAACCGGTGCGCCGCTCGGCATCGGCCACGTCCATCATGCGTGCCGACTTGCCGCCGTAGGCGCTGGCCAGTCTCTTCAACGACACCCGGCGGTCGCATGGAATCACCACGCACACCGCCTTGTCGTCGACCCATGCCATCAGCGTCTTCAACACGGTATGCGGCTGCAGGCCCAACGCATCTGCGGCTTGCAATCCCTTCGCATCGGCATCGGCCTGGTAGTCGTAAGGATGCAACACATACCCTACGCCGGCCGCGTCCAGCGCCTTGGTGGCGCGTGTGGCCTTGCTCATGCGCTCAGACCGATTCGAAGCGGTTTGCAGCCACGTTCTTGCGCACCTTTTCCGGATTCCAGATGCGGCCGTTCATGGCGATATAAACGCCTGCCGGCAGCGATTGCACTGCACCGACAGCGCAACCGATATTGAATTCGGCATCCGAGCCGCGAAAGCGCGCCGGATTCAATGCGCCGGTCATCACGATGGTCTTGTCGGCGATGGTCTGCAGCACCTTGCCGGTTTCCACCATCGAATCGGTGCCGTGGGTGATCAGCACGTGGCGGGTGGGCTGGGCGGCGATGGTGGCGCGGATCAGTTCGCGGTCGGCATCGGTGATGTGCAGCGAATCCTTGCGGATGATCGGAATCACCGAAAAACGAAACGTCACGCCCAGTTCTTTCAGAATCTGACCGATCTGCGGGTCGCCGATCTGGTAGTCCGATTTGTCGTCGAAGTAGATCTTGTCGATCGTGCCACCGGTGGTGACGATCAGGAGGTCTTCCATTGCTGCGGATCCTGTAGGGCTAACGCGGCGCAGGCCGCGCGCGGGCCGCCATGATACCGCCCGGCCAGGAGACTGGCAGTAAGGTAGCCATCGCCATAAACCAGCGTGGTCGAGACTTGCGCTCGGTTGCCGAATGTGTGGCGGCGCTGCATCCGATTGAGATGGTGTGGCGCAGGCGCACGCCGGCACGCGCAAGGGTGACTGCAGGTTCGAGGCGCAGCGATTGTTGTGACCCCGGGGCGTATCCCTGCCCCATGTGGTGCTTGCGCGACGTCAGCTTGCAGCCGGCGCTAGGGTTGAACGCGTTGCCTCGGCGTCGCCGGTGCCCAGCCTCCACATGCGGCAGCGCAAAACGCAGTGTGATCCACGCACCACTCCGCTGCGCTACGCGCGTGTGCTACGTCACGGACTCAATAAAGAGAAATTACTGAAATTGACTTGACATTCATGCGGTCGATAGTCGGCGAGTCGTCGGTGCAGCGTTGCCGTCGCCATCCCCTCCCGGAGAGCCTCATGAACAAGTCCATGTCGATGTTGCGCGCGCTCACCTGCGCGATGGCTGTGCTGCTGGCGGGCCACGCCGCCGCGCAGACGGTGACGATCACGCCCACGCAGACCTACCAGACGGTGCGCGGGTTCGGCGGTATGAATGGCGCCGGCTGGATCAACGACCTGACACCCGCACAGGTGGATCTGGCTTATGGCAGCGGCACCGGGCAGATCGGGCTGTCGATCCTGCGCATGCGCATCGACCCCTCCAGCTCAGGCTGGGCGACCCAGGTGCCGACGGCGACGCGGGTGCGTGCGCTGGGCGGGCTGGTGTTCGCAACCCCATGGACGCCGCCGGCTTACATGAAGTCCAACAACAGCCTGATCAATGGCGGCAAACTGCTGCCCAATTACTACGGCGCCTACACCCAGCACCTGCTGGATTTCGCTAATTACATGTCGGGCAAAGGCGCGCCGCTGTATGCGATTTCCCTGCAAAACGAGCCGGATTGGCACCCGGATTACGAATCGGCCGACTGGAGCGGCAGTGACTTCGTCAACTATCTCGTGAGCGAAGGCAGCAAGTTCGGTAGCCTCAAGGTCATCGTCGGCGAGTCGGTGGGGTTCAACTTCTCCATCACCGACCCGGTCCTCAACAACACCGCCGCCAATCAGGCCACCTCCATCGTGGCCGGCCATCTGTATGGCGCAAAGCCGCGCGACTATGCCTTGGCGCGCAGCAAGGGCAAGCAGGTGTGGATGACCGAGCATTACACCGACAACACCGATGGCAATGCATGGCCGTCGGCATTGGGAGTGGCCAGCGAACTGCATGCCAGCATGGCGGCCAATTTCAACGCCTACATCTGGTGGTACATCCGGCGCAGCTACGGGCTGATCAGCGAAAACGGCGCAGTGAGCAAGCGCGGCTATGCGATGTCGCAGTTCGCGCGCTTCGTACGGCCAGGGTCGGTGCGGGTCGGCGCCACCGAACACCCGTATAGCGATGTCTCGGTGACCGCCTACCGCACGCCGGACAACAAGCTGGTGGTGGTGGCGGTCAACACCGGTACCGGCCACCAGCGGCTGGACCTGACACTACCGTCCGGCACTGCCACGCAGTTCGCCAAATACAGCACCTCGGGCACGCTCAATGTCGGGTTCGGCGGCAACTACAGCGTGGTCAACGGCAAGACCTCGCTGTATGTCGACCCGCAGAGCGTGGCCACGCTGGTCGGAAACTGAGCGGAAACCGAAACGCCGCAAGTCCTCGTCAGGTGGCGTGGACGGCGCGCAGGGATCGGCGTGGAGGCGTGTGCACGCCACCCTGAGCCCCGGCTGCGCCCGCCTGACGATGATCGAACTTGGTTGAATGGCTGCGTTGGGTGGCTGCGGTTGACGCCTTCAAGCGGACGCATGCCCAGTTGCATCGCGCAGCTGCGCACGCGGTTTGTTCGATCTGCCGGTCAACGTGGCGGGCGCGTCCTGCCCAAGCGCGCCGCCATGCCGGGGCCGCCGACCAGGCCCACGACCGCCAGGGCGAGCAGCAGTTCCAGCCACGCCATTCCACGTGCCTGCGGCTGGCTCCAGGCGGCCATGACGCCGTGGCTGAACCAGCCCAGCGCGAACACGCCGGCCCAGAAGCGGGCACGCGCACTGCGCACTGCCAGCACGCCGGTCAGCGCGGCCGGCAGCACGAACACGATGAGCGCGGCCAGTGGGCGCGGGTCGTCGTGAAACCACACCGCAAACAACGCCGCCAGCGCCAGCAGCGCGGCGCTCAGCAGCCAATGCATGGCGCGCACGCTCACGGGGTTGCCAGCCGCCGCGCGATATCGGCCACCCTGCGGCCCAGCGCACGCGCCAGCAGTGCTTCGTCCTCGCTCGGTTGCGGGTCGCCGCCGGCACCGGAGACATGGCTGGCGCCATACGGCGTGCCGCCGCTTGTAGTGTGGCTGAGCGCGGCTTCGGTAAACGGAATCCCCACGATCAGGCAACCGTGATGCAGCAGCGGCAGATGCATCGACAGCAGGGTGGATTCCTGGCCGCCATGCATCGAGGCGGTGGAGGTGAACACGCCGGCCGGCTTGCCGGCCAGGGTGCCGCTGGCCCATTCGGCGCCCAGGCTGTCGAGGAAGTGCTTCATCGGTGCGGCCATGTTGCCGAAGCGGGTGGGGCTGCCAAGCAGCAGGCCGCTGCACTCGGCCAGATCGGCGCGGTCTACATAGGGCGCGCCTTCGTCCGGCACCGGCGGGGCGCTGGTCTGGGTGACCGCAGCCACCGGTGGAACGGTGCGCAGCCGCGCGCTCATGCCGGGCACTTCGCCGATGCCGCGCGCGATCTGCCGCGCCAGCCGCGCCACCGAACCGCCCCGGCTGTAATACAGCACCAAAATCTCTGCCATCGCGCATCCACCGCCTGTATGAATTGCCGCAGTATCGGCCAAGCCAGCCTGCTGCTGCACGCCGCAGTTGCGGCAAGGCCGCGATGACGGCGCATCGGGTACCCTTGCGCGATGTCGCGTGTGAACAAACTCCACCAATGGAAAGAACGTCTACGCGACCGCGCGCGGACGGTGAGCTTCGGGCGCTTTCTGTGGCGCCGCTTCCTGGACGACCGGTTGTTCCAGGCGGCTGCCTCGCTGGCATACACCACCGTGTTCGCGCTGGTGCCGCTGGCGATCGTGGTGTTCGGCGTGCTCTCGGCGTTTCCGGCCTTCAACGAGTGGAAGGACGCGCTCACCGACTTCATCTTCAACAATTTCGTGCCCGGCGCGGCGCGCTCGGTGCAGAACTATCTCAACCGCTCGCTGGAAGACCTGGGCAAGTTCACCGTGGCCGGCATGGTCGCGCTGGTGGCCTCGCTGCTGATCACCCTGCACAGCATCGAACAAACCTTCAACAGCATCTGGCGGGTCGCCGCCGCGCGCCCCAAGGTGACGCGCTTCCTGATCTACTGGACGGTGCTGACGCTGGGCACGATGCTGGCCGCCGCCTCGATGGCGATGGCGGCCTACGTGTTCGCGCTGCCGCTATTCCGCACCACCGAAGGCCAGTGGCTGGCCGAATTTGCCTGGCGGCTGGCGCCGATGGCGGTGGAGTTCGTGTGCATCGTGCTGATCTACCGCGTGGTGCCGCAGCACGTGGTGCGGCTGCGGCATGCGCTGCCGGGCGCGCTGCTGGCGGTGATCCTGATGGAAATCGTCAAGTGGGGCTTTGGCTTTTACCTCGGCAATTTCCAGACTTACCAACGCATCTACGGCGCGCTGTCGGCACTGCCGATCCTGTTGTTGTGGATCTACCTGAGCTGGGTGTCGGTGCTGCTGGGCGCCTCGCTGGCCTCGTCGATGTCCGCGTTCCGTTACCAGCCCGAGGCCATGCGTCTGCCGCCGGGCTTCGAGATCTACGGCCTGCTGCGTCTGCTCGGCCGCTTCAGCCAGGCGCGCGTCCACGGCAATGGCCTGGACGAAGACCGCATCCTGGCGCTGGAGCCGATGCTCACCGACACGCTGATGCAGGAACTGCTGTGCGAGCTCAAGCGTATCCGCCTGCTGCGTCGCGACGAGCGCGGGCAGTGGCTGCTGGCGCGCGATCTGGATGTGGTGCCCCTGGCCGAACTCTACGAAAACTGCCAGCTGCGCGTGCCGATCGAAGACCGCCCATTGCCGTGCCGCGACGATGCATTCGGCCAGGCCGCCGCCGCGGCGCTGGAACAGCTGCGCCAACCCTTGCGCAGCGTGCTGGCGCAGCCGGTCGGCGACCTTTACACCCACCTTCCCGGAGATCCTCCATGACCGTGCGTCTTGTCCGCAGCGCCTGTGCGCTGCTGTTGCCATTGTTGATGCTGACCGCCTGCAAGCCCACGGGCGAAGGTACACCTGCTGCCGGCAACGGCACCGCGCCTGCCACCACCACCCAGACGCCGACTGCACCGGCCACGCCCGCCGACCCGGCCGCACCTCCCAACAGCTCGGTGGTGCAGCAGACCGCCCAGATGCCCAAGCTCTCGCTGCCGACCGTGACCGGCGAGACCTACGACCTGGCCGCGCACCGCGGCAAATGGGTGGTGGTGAATTTCTGGGCTACCTGGTGCGCGCCGTGCCTGAAGGAAATGCCCGAACTGTCGGCGCTGCACACCATGCGCGACACCGTCGAGGTGGTGGGTCTGGCCTACGAAGACATCACCAGCGCCGACATGCAGGCATTCTTGAAGGACCACCCGGTGTCCTACCCGATCGCCATCCTCGACCCGTACCAGCCGCCACAGGACTTCGCCACCCCGCGCGGCCTGCCGATGACCTACCTGATCGGCCCGGATGGCAAGGTCGCCAAACAATTCCTTGGGCCGGTGACCGCACGCGATATCGAAGCGGCCGTCGGCATCACCGGCAAGGCGGGTTGATGCAGGCCGCGCGTTTTGTGGTGAGCGGGATGGTGCAGGGCGTGTATTACCGCGCTTCCACCCGTCAACGCGCACTGGCACTCGGTCTGGTCGGGCATGCCCGCAACCAGGCCGACGGCAGCGTGGACGTGGTCGCCGCCGGTAGCGCGGCGGCGCTGGACGCTTTGGAAGCATGGCTATGGCAGGGCCCGCCGGCCGCCACGGTCGCGGCGGTCACGCGCACGGTCTGCGCGGTTCTGCCGACTGAAGACTTTGTAACTGGGTGAGCGTGCGCTACTGAAGCGGGGCAACAGAGTTGGGTTGCCTCGCCGATAACCCTGTCAACGCGATCAGGCGTGCACGGGGAATGTAATGGCCGCTCCATCTCAAGACCGCAACGACGGGCACGACCTGCCCGCGCATCGCCGCAACCGCCAGCTGGCGCCGTGGCTGTATCTCGGTGTCCTGCTGGGCAGCGGCTGGTTGTTGTTTCTGCACCCGCAAACTCGCGTGCTACAAACCGGACAGGCGGCAACCAGCTGGCTGCTGGCCTGGGTCTTTAGCGGCATCGTGATCGGCGCAGTGGTGTGGAGCCTGCGTCTGGCACGCCAGGGGCTGGTTCAGCCCTCGGCAAGCTACCCGCTGTCGGCGCGCTTGCCCGATTCGTGGGCCGATGCCTACGCCGCACTCCTGCGCCCGGCCACCGCAACGCCCGTGGCCGCGGCCAGACCGGACCCGGCCGGCGCCCAGCGTGGCGCAGCCTGGCACCGCTTCGGCGGCGGCATGCTCAGCGCGGAAACCTTCGACCCCAACGACGCCACCCGCGCACCGTGGGACGGGCTGGATGCGCAGTCCTGCATCGTGCGCCTGGACGATGTGCGTCAGGCCTGGCACAACGCCGCCGCCAACCGCACGCTGCAGCAGGAACGCCGCTACTGGCTGGATGTGGTGCTGTCGCTGCTCGACCACGGCGTGATGCGCCCACTGCAGGACGGCTATCTGCCCGACACCGCGGCCCTGCGCACCGAACGTTTTCTGCTCGGCGCCGATGCCGGCCCGATCGTGCTGTCCGAGGTGCCGGCGTTGTTTGCGCGGCGTCTGGCGCTGGCCATCGAGACCATGCCGACCGCCCAACGCGAGGCCGCCGGCGTGCAATGGCGCCTGCTGCAGCAATTGCATGCACTGGTCGCCGAAGGTCGCATGCTGGACGAGCGTTCGCAGGTGATCCAGGTGCTGGCATGGAACCCGGATGTGGACCTGGACCAGGTCGAAGTGGCCTACATCCTGGCCGCCGAGTACCGCGAAGGCATGCGCGACTGGCTCCGCCGCGCCGCACTGGTACGCCTGCCCGACAGCGCGTTGCGCCTGGACGAAGTGCTGCTGTCGTCCTGCAGCCCACTCGGTGCGCAGGCCGACGATGTGGACTACATGGAAGCGATGCGCCCGCTGCATCGCGGTTTCATGCAATTGTTCAGTCAGCGTCTGAGCCAGCTGGTGCTGCAGGCCGAGCAGGTCGAACGTCAGGCCGGCCTGCACCCGCTACCGCGTGCCACGGCCGCCAGCGACGAAGTCTCTCAGGACTGGGCGGCGTAATCGTCAATCGGTTCCAGTACGCCATAGCGTTCCTTGTGCAGCTTGCCGGGCAATGGCGGCAGCTGCACCAGCGCATCGGGCACAGCGGTGTCCGGTAGCCGGTCCAGCAGATCGCGGATCAGGCTCAAGCGGCCACGCTTCTGGTCGTTGAAATCCACCAGCGTCCACGGTGCCTCGGGCGTATGCGTCGCCTCCAGCATGCGTTCGCGCGCGGCGGTGTAGTCGTCGTATTTGGTGCGTGACTGCAGGTCCACCGGCGACAGCTTCCAGCCCTTGAGTGGGTCTTCGCGGCGTTCGGCAAAGCGCTTTTCCTGCTCGGCCTGGTCCACGCACAACCAGTACTTGAACAGCAGGATGCCGTCGTCGACCAGCATCTGTTCAAAGCGTGGCGCCTGCTCCAGGAACAGGTCGTATTGCGCGTCGGTGCAATAGCCCATCACCTTCTCGACGCCGGCGCGGTTGTACCAGCTGCGATCCATCAGCACCAGTTCGCCGGCGGCCGGCAGGTGCGTGACGTAGCGCTGGAAATACCACTGCGTGCTTTCGCGGTCGTTGGGCTTGGGCAGCGCCACCACGCGACACTGCCGTGGGTTGAGGTGGCTGGCGATGGTCTGGATGACGCCGCCCTTGCCGGCGGTGTCGCGGCCTTCCACCAGGACCAGGGCACGCTGGTTGGTGTGGCGCAACCAGCGCGCCATGTCCACCAGTTCCAACTGCATTGGCGCCAGCAATTTTTTATAAGCCTTGCGTTTCAAGTGCGACATGCGCGTTCCAGCAGCGGTGGAAAGCGCGCAGGCTATTCGCCCAAGCGTGGACGCAATGTCGCCAGATTGCAGGGCTTGGTGCGCGCATCCAGCTGCGCGCGCACGATCTTTTCCCAGGCCGTGCGGCAGGCCGAGGTGGAGCCGGGCAGGCAGAACACGAAGCTGTGATTGGCCAGCCCGGCAAAGGCGCGCGACTGCAGTGAGGAGGTGCCGATTTCTTCCACGCTGATCGCGCGGAACATCTCGCCGAAGCCAGGCATGACCTTGTCCAGCAACGGGGTGATCGCTTCCGGGGTGCTGTCGCGACCCGTAAAACCGGTGCCACCGGTGATCAGGATCCCATCCACCTGCGCATCTGCGATCCAGCCGGAGACGATCGCACGCATCCGGTAACGGTCGTCCGGGCACAGTGCACGTTCGTGCAGGACGTGGCCTTCATGGGTAAGGACATCGGCCAGGTAATCGCCGGAGCGGTCCTCGGCCAGGGTGCGGCTGTCGGACACCGTCAGCACACACAGGCGCAAGGAAATGAAGTCGAGAGTGGAAGGCATGCCTCAAGCCTAGCGAGCCGGGGCGGCCGGGTACAGCACCACGGCGTGAAGCCGCACAACTCAGCTGCTGGCTTCGGTCAGTGCGATAGCGCGGCCGGGGATCGGCTCCTCGGCTCGGCAGACATCCGTCTGATTCGCCGTCGCGGCAGATCCGTGTGCCGCTCTGTGCCAAGCCCCGGCCATGCTGCGGCCTCGGCAGGTTGTTTCCATGGCCTGAAAAGGTCTCGAAGAAATTCAATGACGCTTTTAAACCGCTCTCCCGCCCGGGGCGAGGAGGTACGGCCTGCGCGCCATGGGCGCACGTGCCTTGAGCGCCCGCGCCGCAAGCGCGGGCCAGGGCAAGGCGCGGAAGTTGAGGTCAGGGTACGGCGGCAGACGGCGATCCATAACGTAGAGGCCGTTGCTAAACCCCTAACCAACCATGCGTTCCCGCGACCCCACGCATCAATTCTCCGAATGCATCCGCAAACCCATCCATATTGAACACGCCCGACTCGCGCCGACGCTCCGCCACCCGTGCACGCAACGCACTCAGTGCCGCCGGGTCACTCGCCAACGCTACCGCCGTGGCCACGAATGCAGCGTCATCGGCCACATTCATTTCATCCAGCCCCAGATGATGATTCAGGCTGCCGGCCACACGCGCGGCAAACGTCTGACCAGGTGTGGTCAAGACCGGGCAACCTGCCCATAACGCATCGGAGGCGGTGGTGTGCGCGTTGTACGGATGCGTATCCAAAAATAGGTCCGCATGTCGATAGCGCGCCAGATACTGCGGATGCGGCAGTTTCGGCATGAAGACCAACCGCTGCGCGTCCACGCCCTGTGCCTGCGCTGCTGCACGCATTCGCGCATCGGCCTGGCCCGGGCCGGACAGCAGCCACAGCACGCTGCCGGGCACCGCGCGCAGCACCGCCAGCATGCGCGCCATGCTGCGTGGATTGAGCTTGTAACTGTTGTTGAAGCAGCACAGCACCACAGCGTGATCCGGCAGCCCGCACTGCGCGCGCGATGGCGCTTCGGCCACCGTGCGCGAGGTGTCCGATGGTTGAAATGCGCGCGGCAGGCGCAGCACCCGTTCGCTGTAGAACGGCTCCAGCGACGTCGGCAACGCGATGGCGTCACCAAGCACATAATCCATCCACGGCGCGCCAGATGTGCCCGGATACGCCAGCCAGTTGAGCTGCACCGGTGCCGGCCGCAATGCGAAGACTTCCGGTCGTCCGCCACCGCCCCAGCCGCGCAGATCGAACAGCAGATCGATGCCCTGGTTGCGGATATGTTGCGCGGTTGCCAGATGCCCCAGCGCGGTGACATCGTGCATGCGCGTTGCCTGCGCCAGGCGCGCGCGAATGTCGCTGCCATCGTCCGGGCTGGTTGCAAACAATTGCACCTGCAGGTCCGGCTGGCGTCGCTGCAACGCTTCGAACAAGGCCACCGTCAGTAAGCCCGTCGGGTGAGCGCCAAAGCCGTTGGACACGAATCCGAGTTGCAGCGTGCCGCGGCTGCGCAGCGTTGCCGCTGGCAGCGGGCGCACGGAAGAGGCAATCGCCTGCGCGCGGGTGCGGGCGCACGCCAGCTGCTCCGCAGCGCTGGCGTCCTCGCTCAGGAACGCGAAAGGCTCCACGGCCGCTTCGCCTTGCGTGACTGCGGTGCGCACCTGTGCAGCCAGCGATTCCAGTTCGCGCCAATCGCATAAGCGGCGTCGCCAGTTGAGCAGTTGTGCGGTGATATAGGGCTCGTCGGGCAGCAGCTGATGGGCGCGCGTATAGGCGGCCGCGGCCTGTTCCGGTTGGCCTGCATCTTCGAGCGCGTGCCCAAGCCACAGGGCGATCCCCGGATGCTGCGGGACCAGGTCCGAGGCCTGTTGGAGCAGCGTGGCCGCTTCTGCATGGCGCTGTTGCGCCCAGCGCACCCGTCCCAGCCGCGCCACCGCTTCTGGATGGCCCGGATGCAGCGCCAGCGCGCGCTGCACGGCAGTCTCGCCGGCAGCGGTGACGCCCATGCCCAGCTCGGCATCGGCCAGCATCAACCAGGCGACGAAATCGCCGGGCTGGCGTCGCACGTGCTCGCGCAGCTGTAGCAGCTCGCGCGGGAACTGCGCACTCACGGGCTATCGCTCAACCGTGCCAGTTCGTCGGCTTGATGTTCGTGCAGCAGCCTCCCGATCAATGCATCCAGATCGCCTTCGATGATGTTGGGCAGGTCGTACAAGGTCAGCCCTTCGACGCGATGGTCGGTGATGCGACCCTGCGGAAAGCTATAGGTACGAATGCGCTGGCTGCGGTCGCCGCTGCCCACCTGCAACTTGCGCGTCTGCGCTTCGGCCGCTGCCGCCTTGCTGCGTTCGGTGTCCAGCAACTGCGCCTTCAATCGCTTCATCGCCTTGTCGCGATTGGCATGCTGGCTGCGCTCGGTCTGGCATTCCACCACCACCCCGCTGGGCACGTGGGTGATGCGGATCGCCGATTCGGTCTTGTTGACGTGCTGGCCGCCCGCACCGGACGAGCGAAACGTGTCCACTTTCAGATCGGCTGGATTGATCGTGATCTCTTCCACGTCGTCGGCTTCGGGAATGATCGCCACCGTTGCGGCCGAGGTGTGGATACGGCCTTGCGATTCGGTTGCCGGTACGCGTTGCACGCGATGGGTGCCGGATTCGAACTTCAGGCGCGAATACGCACCGCGCCCGACCACCCGCGCCACCACCTCCTTGTAGCCGCCGTGCTCGCCGGGACTGTCGGATTCGATTTCCACCTTCCAGCCCTGGCGCTCGGCGTAGCGTGCGTACATGCGGAACAGGTCGCCGGCAAAGATCGCCGCTTCGTCACCGCCAGTGCCGGCGCGCACTTCCAGGAACAGGTTGCCGTCGTCGCGTGGGTCGCGCGGTACCAGCAGCGCGGCCAGCTGTGCATCGAGGTGTTCCAGGCGCGCCTGTGCAGCGGCCATTTCCTCTTCGGCCAGCTCGCGCATCTCCGGGTCGTTGCGCAGCGCCTCGGCCGTGGCCAGGTCGGCCTTGGCGCGCGCCTCCTCTTCCAGCGCCACCGCCACCGGCTCCAGTTGCGACAGTTCGCGCGAAAGCGTACGGAACGTGTCGTTGTTGCCCACCACATCGGGGTCGGAGAGCAGGTGCTGCAGTTCTTCGCGGCGCTCGGCCAGCGCTTCGAGCTTACGGCGCAGGGTCGGCGTCATCGGTCCTCACGATCGGGGTAGCTATGGGGGGATGTTGGTAACCCGGTTTTTCCGGAAACAGCCGGTCGGCCGCAGTGGTCAATTCCAGGTCGTTGTTGAGCGCCGCATCGCGTAGTGCGGCGGTGGGCGGATGCAGCAGGCGGTTGGTCAGCGCATGCGCCAGCTGCTCCAGCACTTCGTCGGCCGGTTTGCCGTTGTGCAACTGCTGGCGCGCCTTGGCCAGCAGCTCGTCGCGGGTGCTATCGCCGAAGGCGCGCAGCCGCTTGAGCGGTGCCTGGCGCGCGTTGGCCTGCAAGGTTTCGACATAGCGCGCCACTTGCAGGTCGATGATGGCTTCGGCCTGGTCGGCCGCTTCGCGGCGGCCACGGCGGTTGTCTTCGACCGCGCGTTCCAGGTCATCCACCGTGTACAGGTAGGCGTCGCTCAACTCACCCACCGAGGCCTCGATATCGCGCGGCACTGCCAGGTCGAACAGCAGCATCGGCTTGCGCTTGCGTGCGCGCAATGCCTGTTCCACCTGTGCGCGTGTCACCAGCGGCTCACGTGCAGCGGTGGCCGAAAACACCACATCCGCCTCGGCCAGGTGGCGTTCCAGATCGGTCAGCGGCAAGGCGAAGCCGCCGTGCTGGCTGGCGAGCGTCTGCGCGTGGGCGAGGGTGCGGTTGGCGATCAGCAGGCGGCGCACGCGGCCTTCGCTCAGATGCTTGGCCGCCAGTTCGATGGTTTCGCCGGCACCGATCAGCAACACCGTCGATTCGTTGAGCCGGGCAAACGAGTCTTGTGCCAACCGCACCGCCGTGGATGCGACCGACACCGGATTTGCGCCCACGCGGGTGTCGGTACGCGCGCGCTTGGCCACCGAAAAGGTCTGTTGGAACAGCCGGTCCAACCCGCTGCCCAGCGCGCCGTGCGCCCGCGCCACTGCCCAGGCGTCCTTCACCTGGCCGAGGATCTGGGGTTCTCCCAATACCATCGAATCCAGCCCGGTGGCGACGCGGAACAGGTGACGCACCGCCTCGGCTTCCTGGTGCTGGTACAGATAACCGCTCAGCCCGGGCGCGTGGGTTTCCAGCCAGGTGACCAGGCTGTGCGCCTCCTCGGCCATCGCATACAACTCGGTACGGTTGCAGGTGGACAGCAGCGCGGCCTCGCTTACCTGGGGCAGCGCACGCAGCGATTCGAGCGCGCGCGGCAGCGCATCACCTGCGAACGCCGCGCGTTCGCGCAGGTCCACAGGTGCGGTCTGGTGATTCAGTCCGAGCACCCACAACGTCATTGTTCAGTTGCTTGCGATAAGCTGGCGGCCATTCAGGGCCCCATTTTACGGCCCGGTTGCCCCCGATGCCTGTACCGATTCGCATCCTGTGTGTTCTTCTGCTGGTCGCAGTCTCCGCCAGTGCCACCGCAGCACCCAAGAAAGCCCCGCCCGCTCCGCCGCCAAGCAGTGCCGGCGCCTCGTCGCTGGAACCCGTGCTCGCCGGCGAATTCGCCTTGCAGGCTGGGCAACTGGACGATGCCGCGCGCGCCTACCTGGACGCCGCCAAGGCCGAAGCCGGCGATGCCGGGCTGGCCGAGCGCGCCGCCCGCATCTCCATGCTGGCCAACGACGACCCGCGCGCGATCGAGGCGCTGGCGTTGTGGCGCGCCCGCGCACCGTCGTCGATGTCCATGCGCAGCACCGAGGCCTCGCTGGCCCTGCGCCGCAACGACCTGCGCACCGCACGCCGCGACCTGCTCGGCCTGCTCAAGGAGCCCGATCCGCGTGGCTGGCGCTTTGCGCTGATCGCCCTGGCCAACGGCGGTCGCGAGCCGGAAGCCTCGGCCGACGTGCTCGAAGACCTGGTCAAGGCCGGCGCCATCCCGAATCAGATCGAAGCCTGGCAGGAATTCGGCCGGCTCGCGCTGCGCATGGAGCGCCCGGCGCTGGCCAAGCGCATCGTCGACGAGGTGGTGCGCCGCTTCCCCGAAGAGCCGCGCGTGGCCTTGCTGCATGCCACCCAGTTGCAGCAGGAAGGCAAGAACGACGAAGCGCTGACGCTGTTGAAGAACATCGAACCGCAGGCGGTCAAGGATTCCGAGCTGCGCGGCGCGCTGGCGTTCGCCTACGACGCCATGGGCCAGACCGAAGCTGCTGCACGCGTGCTCTCGACCGGGCCGCAGGACACCCAGACCTATGGCTTGCGTGCCTCGATGCTGGCCAAGGAAAAAGACCGCAGCTCGCTGGAGGCGCTGTACGCCGAGCTCAAGAGCAACGCCACCAAGCCCGATCCGGACCGCCGTCTGCTGCTGGGCAAGATCGCCGAATTCCTCAAGCGCTACGACGAGGCGGTGGAGTGGTATCGCGGCGTGCCGGGTGGTCCGCAACTCAGCGAGGCGCGTCTGCGCGCCGCCAGCGCCTTGTACGAACTGGGCCGCAAGCCCGAAGCGCTTGCCGAAGCCCGCGCCCTGCAGGGCGACGCCAGTGCCGACGATGACGCGCGCCGCGACGCCTACGTGCTCGAAGCCGAGCTGCATCAGCGGGCCGACGATGCACCTGGCGAACTGGACGCGTTCGAACGTGGCCTGGCCGCCTACCCGGACGATAGCGCGTTGCTGTACGCCCGCGGGCTGGCCTGGGAGCGACGCGACGATGTCCCGCGTGCCGAGGCCGATCTGCGCAAGATCCTGGTGACCGAACCGGAAAACGTCGCAGCCCTGAACGCGCTGGGCTACACCCTGGCCGACCGCACTACCCGCTACAAGGAAGCGTTGGCGCTGATCGACCGCGCCCGCACCGCCGACCCGGACAACCCGGCCATCGTCGATAGTTATGGCTGGGTGCTGTACCGGATGGGCCGCACCAAGGAAGCCCTGGTGCAACTGCGCCGCGCCTGGGCGCTGGTCAAGGACCCGGAAATCGCGGCCCACGTGGGCGAAGTGCTGTGGGTCAGCGGCAAGCAGGATGAAGCACGTCGCTACTTCGATGAAGCGCGCCGTCTCGACCCCGACAACCGTGCGCTGCAGCGTGCCGTGGAGAAGTTCGGGCTATGAGCAAGATGGTCCGAACGCTGGCCCTGGGCGGGCTGGTGCTGGTCGGGCTGTCGGCCTGCGTCAGCGTGCCGCGCGGGCAGGGCAGCGGGGCGGCGGTGGTCGATCACGTCTCCGACAGTGCGCGCCAGGCTGAAGCCGCTCGCCAGGCCTGGTTGCAGGCGCATCCCCACTGGTCCTTCCAGGGCCGGGTGGCGATCAGCAAGGACCGCAACGGCGGCAGCGGCCGCATCGACTGGCAGCAGGACGGCCCACGCTACCGCGTGCAACTCAGCGCGCCGGTCACCCGGCAAAGCTGGGTGCTCACCGGCGACACCACCAGTGGCGCCGGCCGGCTGGAAGGGCTGGATGGCGGTCCGCGCAGTGGTCCCGATGCCGAGCAGGTGCTGCTGGAAGCAACCGGCTGGACCATCCCGGTCAACCAGATGCCGGACTGGGTGCGCGCGCTGCGCATCGCCGATGCGGGCGCCGCACGCGTCGACCTGGATGCCGCCGGGCGCCCGCGCACCGTGCAGCAGGACGGCTGGACGATCGACTTTCTGGCCTGGACGCCAGCCAGCGCCGAGCAGCCCGCGCTGCCGCAGCGGATCGAAGCCCGTAACGGCGAGGCCAAGGTGCGCCTGCTGGTCGACCAATGGACCGTATCGCCCTGATGGACGCGCCGGGAAGCGATTGGTCGGCCTGGCCCGCGCCGGCCAAGCTGAATTTGTTTCTGCAAATCACCGGGCGCCGGGCCGACGGCTACCACCTGCTGCAGACCGTGTTCCGGCTGCTGGACTGGGGGGATACCGTTCATCTTCGCGTGCGTCGCGGCGGCCAGATCCGCCGCGCGGGCGAGAGTTTGCCCGGTGTGGCCGAAGACGATGACCTGGTGATCCGCGCCGCGCGCCTGCTGCAGTCGGCAACCGGCACCCAGGCGGGCGCGGAGATTCGGGTCGACAAGCGCATCCCGGCCGGCGGCGGGTTCGGCGGCGGCTCCTCGGATGCGGCGACCGTGCTGGTGGCGCTCAATGCCTTGTGGGGCCTGGGTCTGGCGGCCGATGCGCTGGCCGAGCTGGGCTTGCAGCTGGGCGCAGACGTGCCGGTCTTCGTGCGCGGCCACAATGCCTGGGCCGAAGGCGTGGGCGAACAACTGACCCCGATTTCCCTGCCGGAAGCGGCTTATCTGCTGGTCGATCCCGGCGTTCACGTGCCGACACCAGCGTTATTTCGATCACAGGAATTGACGCGGGATGCCGCGCCCGCGAAAATAGCGGACTTCGCTTCCGGTTCTCTGCTCGACAATGCGTTCGAGCCGGTTCTGCGGCGCCGCGAACCCGCCGTCGAGGCCGTGTTCCAGGCGCTTTCTAGGGTCGGTACACCGCGGTTGACCGGGTCGGGAAGTGGCTGTTTCGTCGAATTCGCCACGCGCGCTGCTGCAGAGCAGGCGCTGGCGCAGTTGCCGGGCGGCCTGCGGGCGTGGGTGGCGGAGGGTGCATCGCACTCGCCGTTGCTCGACGCACGGGACGCGAGACAAGTTTGATGCAGGGGCGTCGCCAAGAGGCCCAAGGCACCAGGTTTTGATCCTGGCATTCGTAGGTTCGAATCCTACCGCCCCTGCCAGTTTGTCGAGAAAGGCAGGTCCGCCTGCACTAGGTTTCACTGCAGATCCGTCTGCAACACCTCGAACGAAAGCCCGGCATTGGTTCGGCTTTGTCCTGCTCCACCATCGATCCGCACGCTCTTCGCCGCCGCCCGAGAGATCTCATGCAAGACCAACGTAATCTGCTGGTGTTCTCCGGCAATGCCAACAAGCCGCTTGCCCAGAGCATCTGCAAGGAACTGGGCGTTCGCATGGGCAAGGCGTTGGTCACGCGTTTTTCCGACGGCGAAGTGCAGGTGGAGATCGAAGAAAGCGTGCGTCGGCAGGAAGTGTTCGTCATCCAGCCGACCTGTGCGCCCAGCGCCGAAAACCTGATGGAACTGCTGGTGCTGATCGACGCGCTCAAGCGCGCCAGCGCCCAGTCCGTTACCGCGGTGATCCCGTATTTCGGTTATTCGCGCCAGGACCGTCGTATGCGCTCCTCGCGCGTGCCGATCACCGCCAAGGTGGCTGCCAAGATGATCTGCGCCATGGAGGCGGACCGCGTGCTGACGGTCGACCTGCATGCCGACCAGATCCAGGGTTTCTTCGATGTGCCGGTCGACAACGTCTACGCCTCGCCGCTGCTGCTGGCCGACATCTGGCGCGCCTACGGCACCGACAACCTGATCGTGGTGTCGCCCGACGTGGGCGGCGTGGTGCGCGCGCGCGCCGTCGCCAAGCGTCTGGACGATGCGGATCTGGCCATCATCGACAAGCGCCGTCCGCGCGCCAATGTGGCCACCGTGATGAACATCATCGGCGACGTGCAGGGCAAGACCTGCGTGCTGGTCGACGACCTGGTCGACACCGCTGGTACCTTGTGCGCCGCTGCCGCAGCGCTGAAGCAGCGCGGTGCGCTCAAGGTCGTGGCCTACATCACCCACCCGGTGCTCTCCGGCCCGGCGGTGGACAACATCAACAATTCGCAGCTCGACGAGCTGGTGGTCACCGACACGATTCCGCTGAGCGAAGCGGCGCGCACCTGCGCCAAGATTCGTCAGCTGAGCGTGGCCGAACTGCTGGCCGAGACCATCCGCCGTATCGCCTTCGGCGAATCGGTCAGCTCGCTTTACGTCGACTGATGCCCCATTCGGTGCCCGATTCCCGGGTGCCGCCACACGTCTCACCTGGTCGCGGGTGAGACGCTTCATCGCCGCGAGGCGGTGTTCCAACCAGGTAGTGAAATCCAATGGCAAAGACTCATGAAATCAAGGTCGAGCGCCGCGCTGACGAGGGGAAGGGTGCGAGCCGCCGCCTGCGTCACGCTGGCGTCATTCCGGCCATCGTGTACGGTGGCGAACTCGAGCCGGTCAGCATCCAGCTCAACCACGAGCAGATCTGGCTCGCCCAGCAGAACGAGTGGTTCTACTCGTCCATCCTGGACCTGAACCTCAATGGCGACGTGCAGCAGGTGCTGCTGCGCGACATGCAGCGCCATCCGTTCAAGCAGCTGATCATGCACATCGACTTCCAGCGCGTTAGCGCCAACGAGAAGCTCAGTGCTGCCGTGCCGCTGCACTTCATCAACGAAGCATCCTCGCCGGCCGGCAAGTCGAGCGAAGTGGTCGTCACCCACGAACTCAACGAAGTTCAGGTGGTTTGCCTGCCGAAGGATCTGCCGGAGTTCATCGAAGTGGACCTCGGTGCACTGGAAGTGGGTAACGTGATCCACCTGTCCGAAATCAAGCTGCCGGCCGGTGTCGAAATTCCGGAGCTGAAGCTGGGCAAGGAACACGACGTGGCCGTGGTTGCTGCCAAGCACGTGCGGATCGAGGAAGACGACGCTGCCGGCGAAGAAGGCAGCGAAGGCGCCGAGACCAAGTAATCCGTCGGCCGATCCCTCGCATTGCGCGCGGGATCGGCTGCGGTCACTGGCATGTCTGCACTCCGCCTGATCGTCGGGCTCGGTAATCCCGGTCCGGAACACGCGCAAACCCGGCACAACGCCGGGTTTCGTTTCGTCGATGCCCTCATCGAGCGCGGTGGCGCCCGCTGGGCATTGGACAGCAAGCTGTTCGGCGAGACCGCCAAGGTCGAGATCGCGGGACAGCCGGTTTGGCTGCTCAAGCCGGCCACCTTCATGAATCTCAGTGGCAAGTCGATCACTGCCGCATTGCGGTTCTGGAAGATCGAGCCCGAACACCTGCTGGTCGCCCATGACGAACTGGATCTGGCGCCCGGTACCGCGCGGCTCAAGTTCGACGGCGGTCACGGCGGGCAAAACGGCTTGCGCGACACCATCCGCCTGCTCGGGCACGGCAAATTTCACCGTCTACGCGTTGGCATCGGTCATCCCGGCCATAAGGACCGCGTGGTGCCCTGGGTGCTGGGGCGGGCAGGGCGCGAGGACGATGCGGCGATCGGCGCTGCGGTGGACGCCGCCATCAATGTGCTGCCGCTGGCGATGGAAGGCAATTTCAACGAAGCGATGAAACGCCTGCATACCAGCAGGGATGCGTGATTGGGGATTGGGGATTCGCGGCCATGTGGCATGACGAATCTCCAATCCCGAATCCCAAATCCCGGATGTGACCCATGGGTATCAAATGCGGCATCGTCGGCCTGCCCAACGTCGGCAAGTCGACCCTGTTCAATGCGCTGACCAAGGCCGGCATCGCTGCGGCCAACTTCCCGTTCTGCACCATCGAGCCGAACGTCGGCATCGTGCCGGTGCCGGATCCGCGTCTCAATCAGCTGGCTGACATCGTCAAGCCGCAAAAGCTGATTCCTACCGCGGTCGAGTTCGTCGATATCGCCGGCCTGGTGGCCGGCGCGGCGAGCGGCGAAGGTCTGGGCAACAAGTTCCTGGCGCACATCCGCGAAGTCGATGCGATCACCCACGTGGTGCGTTGCTTCGAGAACGACGACGTCATCCACGTCAACAACAAGGTCGACCCGATCGCCGATATCGAAACCATCGATACCGAGCTGGCGCTGGCCGATCTGGACAGCGTGGAAAAGGCCCTCAACCGTGCCGAACGCAGCGCCAAGGGCGGCGACAAGGATGCAGCGGCGCGCAAGCCGGTGCTGGCCAAACTGCAGGCCGCGTTAGCGGACGGCAAGGCGGGTCGTGCCGCCGGTCTGGACGAGGAAGAAAAGGCGCTGGTGCGCGATCTGTTCCTGCTGACGCTCAAGCCGGTGCTGTACATCGCCAACGTGCTGGAAGACGGCTTCGAGAACAATCCGCACCTGGATGCGGTGCGCGCGCATGCGGCTGCCGAAGGTGCCGAAGTGGTGCCGGTCTCGGCGGCCATCGAAGAAGAGCTGTCGCAGCTGGACGATGCCGATCGCGACAGCTTCCTGACCGATCTCGGTCTGGAAGAGCCGGGCTTGAATCGCGTCATCCGTGCGGCCTACACGCTGCTGGGCCTGCAGACGTATTTCACTGCAGGGGTCAAGGAGGTGCGTGCCTGGACGGTCAAGGCCGGTTCGACCGCGCCGCAGGCTGCTGCCGTGATCCATACCGATTTCGAAAAGGGCTTCATCCGCGCCGAAACGATTGGTTTCGATGACTTCATCAAGTACCGCGGCGAAACCGGCGCCCGCGATGCCGGGCGCCTGCGCCTGGAAGGCAAGGAATACCGTGTCCAGGAAGGCGATGTGCTGCACTTCCGCTTCAACGTGTGATCGGCTGTGCGTGGCGCCCGACGCCGCGTGTCGTTGAGAGTGAAGGATTGCTCAAAATTTTTGTTGACACTGCATGCGTCCCACAACAAAATAACGGGCTGCTTCACCCCGAACCGAATTCGCCTCGCGGCGCACAGGTCCGGTAGTAAAAGCTGGAGGGATACCCAAGCGGCCAACGGGGGCAGACTGTAAATCTGCTGGCTTACGCCTTCGGTGGTTCGAATCCACCTCCCTCCACCAGTTTCACGTTGTGGCATGCAGTTCCCGGCGCGGGAGTAGTTCAACGGTAGAACCTCAGCCTTCCAAGCTGATGGTGCGGGTTCGATTCCCGTCTCCCGCTCCATTGAACGCAAATGCATGGCATAATGCAAAACTCGCTCACGTAGCTCAGTCGGTAGAGCACCTCCTTGGTAAGGAGGAGGTCGAAGGTTCGATTCCTTTCGTGAGCACCATTACTCAATCGTCTTCAACTCCAAACGATTACCGAGACACGCACCCATGGCAAAAGCTAAATTCGAGCGCACCAAGCCGCACGTGAACGTCGGCACCATCGGTCACGTTGACCATGGCAAGACCACGTTGACCGCTGCGCTGACCAAGATCGGTGCCGAGCGTTTCGGTGGTGAGTTCAAGGCGTACGACGCGATCGACGCGGCGCCGGAAGAGAAGGCGCGCGGCATCACGATTTCGACCGCGCACGTCGAATACGAATCCCCGACCCGCCACTACGCGCACGTCGACTGCCCCGGCCACGCCGACTACGTCAAGAACATGATCACCGGTGCGGCGCAGATGGACGGCGCGATCCTGGTGTGCTCGGCCGCTGACGGCCCGATGCCGCAGACCCGTGAGCACATCCTGCTCTCGCGTCAGGTCGGTGTGCCGCACATCGTCGTGTTCCTGAACAAGGCCGACATGGTCGACGACGCCGAGCTGCTCGAGCTGGTCGAGATGGAAGTGCGCGAGCTTCTGAGCAAGTACGACTTCCCGGGCGACGACACCCCGATCATCCACGGTTCGGCGCGTCTGGCGCTGGACGGCGATCAGAGCGACATCGGTGTGCCGGCGATCCTGAAGCTGGTTGAAGCGCTGGATTCGTTCATTC